>JAAYCU010000270.1 GCA_012729595.1 Phycisphaerales bacterium | reverse complement strand
GTCCGTTGGCAAGCCGCTCGCCAGACCCATTCCGCTTCCTGATCTCGACTGGATCGTCATACAATTGGCATGCCGCCGTCTCGGGAATTTACAGATTGTATGGAGATGTGCTTGACCGGAAGCTTACCCACGTTTTGCGCTGCCCACGCTGCCTCCTGCGGCCGATGACCAGACGCCTTCTACCGCTACCGTCCCTGTACGAAGCACGATGCATTGCTTCCATACTGTTGTTGATCGTGTCCCTAGTGCTGCTCGTCCAAGGCATGGTTACCGGCTGTCCGGGTTATGCGGCCGGGGCCTTTCTCTGCGGAATGATTAGTATGGCGGTATTGGCCTACACCTGTCTCAACGTGGTATTCTGCCTTACCCGCAGGGAAAAGGTTGTTTTGCGAAAGCACATAGGTACTCCCATAGCTGATTGAGCTCCAACCCTCTTGAATGGTTTCCCGCGAAAAGCCCCTCGCAGGTTCCCGGCGAGATATGACCAGCAATTATCCTGCAATACCTCGATGTAGGGCACCGTGTTGCCCCATGCCTACCAAGGCATAACGTCCCCCTGCCGATCCGTTCCTAAGCCATTATCGACCTGACGATGCATTGCACGTCGGGGAGCTATGGACGGCAGCGAATGTTGACTATTTTAACTTGGTCCTCAAGATGGCCAGCAGAGCATCGGGGTTGATCGGTTTCTGGAGCACACCGTTGAGACCCAATTGAGAATAATCCGTACTCATGCTCATGCTGTCGCCGACCGAGCTAAGCATATAAATAGGGGCCTTGTTGCCCAAGGCCTGCAATTCCTTCACGAAATGCGTGCCCGCGTCAACCTCTTCCATCATCAGGTCTACGATGATCAGGTCGGGGCGACTTTCTTTATAGACCTTGAGCCCCTGTTCGGCGCTATTGGCCTCAACCATAACGTAATGATTCGATTCAAGGATGACCCGCATGGAGTCCAGGAAATCCTGATCGTCATCGACATACAGAACCACATGTTTGCCGTCTTGCATGTTTAGTTCCCCATAGAAGGAGCCGTATCTTCCGTCCATTGTTCCACGGGTGGGTTACCCACCTCGGAGAAGCGGCCCGCCAACAGGGCCGTCCGTAAGTATTCCAAAGCGGCGGCTAGGTTGCGGGTTGCCCCTTCGGATAACCGCTCGTCGAATTCGTTAAACTCGTAACCGCGAATGCCTAGGACATAAGCGCTGGCCCTAGCGTCGAAAAGTTGAACGGCCAGTGCCAGCAGAGCCGCCGGTTCGACGCTGTGGCTGGTGAAGCTGCACCCGGCCAGCGGAGTGAGCCGCCGGAAATAGAAGGGGCCCTCGCCGGCTACGTCGGCGTCGGCGAAAATCGCCACGTCATGCTCGGCTACAGCCGCTGCGTCCTCGACGGTCAACTGATAATCCGCCTGGACGGTTACGCCAGGCAGATTCAGCGCCTCGATCGCCTCGGCCAACGCCGGGCCCAAGCCGTCATCCAGACGGCCAGGATTGCCGTAACCAATCAGCAACACCTTAGGGTGCTCCACGGTCATTATCTGGCCTTCCGATCAATCATGTTACCCTGGGCGTCCACCAACTCAACCACCAATGGCATCCGCCCGAGAGCGTGGGTGGCGCAGGACAGGCAGGGATCGTACGCCCGTATGGCCACCTCCACATGGTTGAGCAACCCTTCAGTAAGCTCGCTTTGGCCGGAAAGGTGGTCCTCGGCAACCTTCTGCACCGCACGATTCATCGGCTCGTTGTTACTGGTGGTCGAGACGATCAGGTTGCCCATCACCACCTGGTCGTTCTTGTCCACGCGGTAATGGTGGAACAGCGTACCGCGCGGGGCCTCGATCAGGCCGATGCCCTCTTCGCGACGCTCTCCCTTGACGACCAGATCATTGCCCTGCAAGTCCTTGTCGTGTAGCAGATCCTTGATTTTCTCGATGGAATGCAGCAACTCGATCATTCGGGTCCAGTGGTAGGCCATGGTCAGGTTGTTCGGCTTGTTGTCGGTGACCGCCATGAATTCCTTGCGGGCGGCCTCGGCCTCGGGGGTGTCGATGAAATCGCAGGTGTTCACCCGAGCGAGTGGGCCGACGCGATACCAGCCAGTCTCCGGTCCGAGTGATTTGATGAACGGGAACTTCATATACGACCAGTTCCGCACTTCCTCGACGATGTAATCGACGTACTTACAATAATCGACTTGGTCGAAAATCTTATTTCCTTGGGCATCGATAGCCCGGAGATTGCCGTGATAGAGGTCCATGGCCCCGTCCGCCCGGATCAGCGATAGGTGGTTCGAGTCGAATGATCCGAAGGGGGCGACTTTTTCCAGGTTTTCGACTGTGTAGTCCTTGGCGATTTTCAAGGCCCCGCGGGACCAGGTAATCATCTGGTCGAGATCCTTGAGCAGGAAATCACGCTCCTCGACGCTCAGGTTCTTGTTGATGCCGCCGGGGATCGCTCCGGTGCCGTGGATTTTCTTGCCCGCGGTCAGGCGAATGACCTCCTGGCCATACTTGCGCATCATCACGCCCTGCACGGCCAGATCGGGATACTTGGCGGCCACCCCGATTACGTTACGGATGGCCACGTCGGCATCGAATCCGAACAGCAGGTCGGGCGAGCAGAGATGGAAAAAGTGCAGGGCATGCGATTGGAACATCTGCCCGTAGTGCATAAGCCGGCGCATTTTCTCGGCCGTCGGGGTGAGGTTCTCGCCACCCACGATACGGTCCATGGCCTTGGCCGCCGCCAGGTGGTGGCTGACCGGGCAAATTCCACAAAGCCGCTGTACGAGCACAGGCACTTCCCAGAACGGGCGTCCCTGTATAAAACGCTCGAAACCGCGAAATTCGACAACGTGTAGACGAGCTTGTTGGACCCTGTTTTTCTCGTCAAGAAGGATGGTTACTTTCCCGTGTCCCTCGACTCGGGTCACCGGCTCGATTACCACGCGTTTGGTATTTGTGCTTGCTATCACGGTTAATTCTCCGATGCCATGCAGGCTCAATCGTATTTGATCAATTCGTACGGCAAATCCAGGGGATTATTATTCAGCAGAGCGGTCAAGGCCTGCCAGATGGTGTCCGCCGGCGGCGGGCAGCCCGGCAGGTGGTAATCAATTTTGACCACCTCGTGACAAGGGTATACTTTGTCCAGCAGCAGAGGAATCTCCGGGTCATTGGGGATCCGCCCCGAGGGGTTATGCACCGTGGGACCGTTCAGGTAGGCCTCCTCGAGACACTCGGCCAGGGGAATCGTGTTTCGCATTGCCGGGATTCCGCCCATGGTCGCGCAATCGCCAACCGAAACCAGAATATCGCAGTGCTTACGGAAATCCTGCAGTACATGCACGTTTTCCTCATTACAGCAACCGCCCTCGATCAACCCTACGGCGCAGCGGCCGGTAAATTTCTTGATGTCATCGATAGGTGACTTGTCGAAATCCACCAGCTCCACAAGCTTCAGAATGCGGTCGTCGATGTCCAACAGGGACATGTGACACCCGAAGCAGCCGGCCAGGGACGTAGTCGCAACTTTTGGTTTAGCCATGACTGGTATCCTCATTTCTTCGTCCGGGTGGCTTCAATATCCGACCCGATAGGTTCATGGTCATACAAGCGCTTGCCGATGGGAACAGCGTAGCCCACCCGTTTCTTCAAAATGGCTCCGACGGGACAAACTTCGGCGGCCCGGTCGGTGACTTTCAGATCAGTATCTTTCAACCCATCTTCCGCATTAACCGCAACCCGCTTTTCCGATCCCCGGTTGACGAAACCGAAGACGCTCTTGCCGTCCTTTTCGCGCGAGGCCCGGATGCAGCGGGCACAGAGAATGCAACGGTTCCGGTCGATCATCACGTCCGGATGGCTCGCGTCCACGTCTCGGTCGGGGAACATATAAGGATATTTGGGAGCCATGATGCCGAAACGGTAGGCTAAGGCCTGCAGCTCGCAGTTGCCGCTCTT
>JAAYCU010000269.1 GCA_012729595.1 Phycisphaerales bacterium | reverse complement strand
GCGATGCGTATGAATGAGGTTTTCTGGGAGCCAAGATATTGGGCAGCGACGATTTCGAGGATGAAGCAGGCATTTTCACCTGGTGCCTCGATACGGGAAAGCTCTATGGTGATTCTACCATCGCGGCTATCTTCAGCCTAGAGCCAGACAGGACTGTGACAGGCCTTCCCGTAAGCACCTACGCGGATCGCATTCATGCGGAAGATCGGAGTTTGGTGGCCGCGCTGGTCTCTACGGCTGTCCGAGACGGCAAACCGTATCGTGCCGCATATCGGGTACTTGATGCTGAAGGGGTCCCCAAATGGGTCGTGGCGTTTGGACGCTGCTTTCGCGACCTAACCGGAAACCCGAAATACTACTCAGGTGCAATCCACCCAGCGGACGACTTCCTTGATGACGCCTAGCAACTCGCTTGGGGGGCGACCGAGAATGGGATGGCTGGTGGTCGTGGCGTTGTGTCTGCTCGCGGGATGCCGTTCTGATCTGACCTATGTGAGCTTTAAGCCAGGAACGACGGCGCCAGAAAGGCAGAAGGCTTTCCGACAGTGCAAGGCAGCCGCCGACGAGGCGATGGCAGTAGTATCCAACGAAGATTTGTATGTGCGAGATCAGGCAATCCTGCGCTGTCTGGAGGCGGAAGGATATTCGGCTATCGAAATACCGGCCTGTAAAGCAAAGTCGGACCGGTCAAAAGCCTATTACGAGCCGCAACCACGCGACCCTGATCAGATGAAATGTTCATCGGGGATCGCGATGGAGCTGCCGGCGACAATCAGCACGCCGCCAAAACCGGCGATCGACTGCTCACGGCAATGGCGGGTTATTGCACGATGGGCGCCACCGGATCATCCATGCAGGTTAGGGCCAAGCAGTAACGCCGATCGATGAGGTAAGGAATGGGATTCGCGTCGTTTTTGGGCTGGCTTGCGGCTTTTGGAATATTTGTTGTTGGCGCATACCGATTCGTTTCCAGACGACGTGCCGCATCAGGAGAGGACGATCAAAGCCTCGATACTCAAAGGAAGGCGGCGTTGAGACGGGATCTTGCATACCTGACCAAACAGGCAGCGAATGTGCGCCAGTTGAAGCAGACGGCCAAAGTTACGGGAAACCAACTGGATAAGCACCTCGAGATCCTGGAATGGCGCGAATATGTTGATGATGCAGCCAGGTTCATTGTGGCCGCGCGGGCCGAAGGATCGAAAGAATTCTTGAATGGCGCCGCGAGGATCAGGACCCTGTTGCAGGAACTTGGGTTGGCCGACGCGGAGTTCGAAAAATCAATGCTTGCCAAGAATCCGTAAGCGCGAAGACTCGGCTTTCAGACCTTTATGGCCAACTTTCTGACCTTGCTGTTACATGCTAGCAAATGAAGCCGAGAGGAGATGTAGCCATGACCCTTCACGATCTGCCCCCGGATGCCATCGAGAGCGCCGCACGCGGCGTCCCGGGCATCAAGAACAAAACCCACCTGGAGAGCATCACCCTCCAAAAGTTCATCGGCAACAGCGTGGAGGTAGACCTCAACGGCAACCGGTATAGAGCGGACCTGTTAAAAGGCGAGGAAGGTGGAAGCTACGAATACAAGCTGACGCCTACCGCTTGAATGCCGATGTTGAGCTTTTCTATGGCCGGAATAGGCGAGGTAGGAACTGGAGCCCAGGATGGCTGATCAAGGTTCTCTGTTGTAAAGTCATGACCTCCACCAGAGGTGGAGGTTTGAAACGCTGCGCTTGAACCGCTAGAAGCGGTCTGACTATGGGTTAGTAGCTACGATTAAAGAGGTCGGCAAAGTCGGAAGCTTTGTCGGCCTTTTCCTGATTACGGATATAACGTCTGACGACCTGCTCATCGTGCCCAGCCGTGGAGACGAAGTATCCTCGCGCCCAAAAGTGATATCCCTTGTAGCGGCGTTTGCGCGCATATTTGTTGGCAACATAAAGTGCGCTCTTGCCCTTCAGGAAGCCCACCACGTGCGCAACCGAATACTTCGGTGGGATCGAGATCAACATATGCACGTGGTCGGGCATAAGGTGCCCTTCGTGGATCTCGCATTCCTTTTGCCGAGCAAGCCTATGCAAAAGCTCACCCAACTCACGCCGTACGTCCCCGTAAAGCCGTTTCGTGCGGTACTTACTCGCAAAAACAACATGGTACTTGCACTCCCACGTCGCATGCGATTGCGATCGTTCTTCCATCAAACCTCCGTTTAACGTCTCGGGCGTCTAACGGTCCAAGCCGGAGGTCTCTCCACTACGATGTAGAACACGTCCAGTCCTCCACCGGAGGTGGAGGTTTTCTTTGATTACAATAATCGAGTACGCCGAGGGCAAGATTCGTTCTGCAGCGAAAGTGCTTGACCAGCATCTCGAAGGCCGCAGATTTATTGTTGGCCAGACTCTCACTCTTGCTGATATTGATATTGCAGGTCCGTTTTCGCAGATCGATCGTT
>JAAYCU010000268.1 GCA_012729595.1 Phycisphaerales bacterium | reverse complement strand
CGGAATTGGACGTTCTGCCTGACGGGGTTATTGATATAAGGGATATATCAGCCGTGAAATCAAAAATGAATACCTTCTGCCAATGATAAAAATCGCTGGTATTGCGGTGTTTTTGGCACTATTGCGCCTCGGGCGGCAGTTTATGCTAAGAAATTTTTCAATAAAACATTTGACAGCCTCCGGTGGGTCCGGTATAATGCCGGCGACAGTGGAGTATTGTATGAGGAGGTTCAGGAAAGGAGCAGCCTCTCAATACGCGTAACCGCGCATCTCGGTTGGCAAAGTTTGGTTGATAGCGATTGCGGTTCTAGTACTTTGCTTCTGCATGATTGATCATGTGTACGGGCCTGCTTGATCGATTCATGAATGTCGAAGTTGCAGTAGGAAGTGAGGAGGAAGATGGCGTCATACCTGAGTTTCAGCAGGGTTTTTCATATTTGTTGTGCGGTGTGCTGTCTGGCTCTTGTGTCGGTGACGCCGGTTTTCGGCGGCACGGTGCAGGCCTTGGTGGGGAATCTGGGTTCGTCTCCGTTTTTTAATGGGTCTCAGGATGTGTGGTTTGTACCCGGGGCACCGTTAACCAACGGTACGGTGATGGACGGCAGCGGCCCTCCTTTAGGATTATGGACGATTTCGAGCGCTACTTTCGCCTGGACTGGAAATCCGCTCGATCAGGATCTGAGTTATCAGGTTGGAAGTAATTGGCTGGCTGACGCTACCTTTCTTGATGGTGGAACCGTGACCATCACCGGCACGGTGTACAATGTCTTTAATATGCCGCTTTACAGCGGCCTGCTCTTCGAGGGGCTCGTATCCGGTTTCCGCTGGACGGAGTCGGCCGCGACTTCGAATTCCCTTGATCTATTCCATCTCAACGGTGGAGAAAAGGCGATTGTTCAGGTGACCGGTGGTTGGCTGGCAACAAACGGTATGGGGATGGCTATGCCCTTGGGGTCTCTGTATTGGTTGGATGCCAGTGCCCTGGGTTGCCAACAGGATGGCAGAGATATGCATGACTGGCAGGGCACGATATATACCGCAAGTTCGTTCACGGGTTTTTCCCTGGTGTACTATGTCCCTGAGCCGGGTGCGCTGATCCTGCTCTTGGCCGGCGGGTTTGTCGTCCTGTCGCGTAGACGCTGAGTGATCGTCTGAGCAAAGCGGTGATCTCGCCGATGTGCTGGGGTCGTGAAAAATCAAATCGATCGTCCGAGGACTAGTAGTGGGCGCAGAATTTCGGAATTGTGGAAAGAAGTCACCTTTACAAGAAGGGGAATGATGATGGGTAGAACAACATTGATTACGACGGTGGTTTCCCTGCTGGCCATCACCCTGCCAGTTTGGGCGGAATACGTATCCATCCAAGGCAACTTGGTTGACGGTGTCGTCGATACCACGTTTTTTCCTGATACCGGTCGACTCCTGATTGAGCAAAGCTCGAATCTCGTTACGCTTAATGATCCGTTAGCTTTGCCGGGAGTCATAAACAACGGCCACGTGCGTATCGAAACCTTTTTGCATAACGTCAGTGGGCTGACTGCCGTGTTCTGGGGCGGGAGTTTCTCGCTGACCTTCGATTACAATGATGAACCGTTTGAACTCAGCGGACCGATCTCGGCCATCCAGTTGAACATTAATGTCTTCACTGAGAATTTTTCGACCATCGACGGGGAGGGCTTATGGTCGGCGGCCGCCAAACAGTTACCGGGTTCAGGGGTTTGGCCCGATGGCGGAGGGTTCAGCAGTATTGATTCTCTGACCTTGGTTTTTAATCAGGATCTCAGTCAATATGACTGGGCGGAACCCATTTACGGCGAGACTGTCTGGTCGATCATCCCCAACGACAGCGCGATCCCCGAGCCGGCCACGTTGGCCCTGCTGGTTCTCGGTTCGCTCGAATTGTTGCGCCGCCGAACTGCTTGATTTTGTCAAGCACTTTCTTGGTATATGCAACGAGCGCGGCATGTATGGCCGCGCTCGTTTTCTGCGCAGACGGATACGGTTTCGCGGCTTTGGCTTGAAGTCGTCTGTGTACGTTTCTATATTGCGTACTGTCCAGTGGAGATGGGGCAGCGCAGTGGAGACTTTAGCATGAGCCGATTGCCCTCGGAACACCCGATACGGCCGCAGGCCTTGTCGGGTATTAAAAACATCATCGTGGTCGGGTCCGGTAAGGGCGGTGTCGGCAAAAGTACAATCAGTACACTGCTCGCCGTCGGATTGACCCATCAGGGGTTACGCGTCGGTTTGCTTGATGCCGATATCTATGGGCCGTCCATTCCGCAGATGCTGGGGGTGTGCGGGGCCCAGCCAGTGGTGCGCGCGGATCAAATTATTCCTGTGGACGTGGCCGGTCTGCAAGTTGTGAGCATTGGTTTTCTGGTAGCGCCGGAGAAAGCCGTTATCTGGCGTGGACCGATGATTCACAACACCATCAAACAATTCATTCAACAGGTCGCTTGGGGAGATCTGGATTATCTCATCGTGGATCTGCCTCCTGGTACCGGCGATGTGCCCCTTACCCTGGCCCAGACTATCCCCATGACCGGGGCCGTAATCGTTTGTACCCCGCAGGCGGTGGCTTTGGCGGACGCCCTTCGGGCCACTAGGATGTACCGGCAACTTAACGTGCAAATTCTAGGCCTGATCGAGAATATGAGCTATTTCATTGCTCCGGATACCGGACGAGAGTACGATCTTTTTGGTAAGGGCGGGGCGGAGCTGGCTACCACGCAAATGCAGATCCCTTTTCTCGGATCGATTCCCATCAATATCGCGATACGTCTCAGCGGCGATAGAGGGGCCCCCATGGACATCTTTGAAAAAGACCCGCAGGGGGTTGGGCAGGCCGTTGCACTGGTTATTAAGAACCTGCTGGCCCAGGTTGATTCGATTCCCCCGTCAGTTCTGTAATCTGATGATTCGATTGATTGTTGGTCGGACCCCCGGATCGGCTGTAAATGCCTTACCAGCAACGCATTATGCGAAATAGTGTTCATTGTTCATGAGCTTGACAGAATCTTAAAGCATATGCTATATTGGGAGGTGTACGATGTCCCGTCCGGTGGGGCTGGTCCTGTCCGTGCTGTTTCGGATCGGAGTGGCCTTCCGCCGGGCTTGCGGAGGCGAGTTGGCTGGAATGAGATTTCCTTGTCATGAGCCTGCCGATGCCGGGAATAAAAAAATCACAAAATGCGAAATTTGGCCGCTTGGGCGTGTTGACAACCGTTTTTTGTGTGATAAGATACGTGGCTCCCTTGGACAACCAAGGGATAACGATTTTTGCTCTTTGACAAGTGAACAGTGTGAAAGATGCCGTGAGAACGTGGGGTGCGGCGAGGCTACATGAAACTCGTCGTGCTTGTACACTAAATGGACCTTAAGGGTTGAGCGAGCCAGCTCAGGCCGGACGGTCCTCGGTGAGCGTGGGATCCTTCTGGGGTCCACGACGCGAGCCGTAAACGCTGCGTTCTCATACATGTAGTAGAGGTCAGCGTGGATCTTTCGCGGTTTCCTCGGAAATCGCGATCAATTCCTTCGATGCAAACGGGCCGCATTTCGATGCCGAAAGGCTTCGAGAGGCGGTTTCGACGCAACGAATAAAAAGTGAAGAGTTTGATCCTGGCTCAGAACGAACGCTGGCGGCGTGGCTAAGGCATGCAAGTCGTACGGATCGCGTGGAAGGCAACGGAAGCGCGGTTAGTGGCGAACGGGTGAGTAATGCATGGGTAACGTACCTGGTGCACAGGGATAGCGGCGCCCCGCAAGGGGCTTTAGCGAAAGTGCCGGTAATACCTGATAACATCTTTGGAACGCTTGTTTCGAAGATCAAAGGTGGGGACCTTCGGGCCTACCAGCACCAGATCGGCCCATGTCCTATCAGCTAGTTGGTGGGGTAATGGCCTACCAAGGCAACGACGGGTAGCCGGCGTGAGAGCGCGACCGGCCACATCGGGACTGAGACACTGCCCGGACACCTACGGGTGGCTGCAGCAACGAATATTCCGCAATGGGCGAAAGCCTGACGGAGCGACGCCGCGTG
>JAAYCU010000267.1 GCA_012729595.1 Phycisphaerales bacterium | reverse complement strand
GGCTCGGTTCCGGGGGTAATGCGCCGGCGGACAACTGTTCGGCGGTAAGGCGTTTCTCGCCCGCTCTGTTGATAGTAGTGGTCTCCAACGAGGCCAGGGGCGCTTGAACCCGGGCCAGCAGGGCGGACAAAGATTTCGATTTCTTCTGGTACATATAGACCAGACGCTCTCGATCAAATGCCGTCCGTTTGGCCAGTAGCTCCTGATGATGGATTTCATCGAGCAGAGTATCGTAATTCTTTGCCTGAGCCTTGAAATCCGGGTCGGCGAATATTGCATCGACCTGCTCGTAGTAGGGTTCCAGCTCGACCTCTTGTTCGTTGGTCAACTTATAGTGCTTCTTGATGGCCTCGTATCGCTCTTTGAGATGATCCTTGTGGGCTTGGGCTGCGGTGTTTTTCAACAACCGCTCCTTGCCATCTGGGTCTTTCACCATCATCCGGAATACCGGTCTAAATGGACCTGCCGAAGCCAGCAGATAGGGGGTTGCTCGCCAGTCGGGTTGGGATAATTTCCACGCACCTTCATAGAAGAAATGCCAGCCGATGGCAATGCGAAGAAGCATCATGAAAAAAATAGTCCATCCGGTCACGGTCCGCACCGAGGGATGTCGTACCGCCAGTTGAGGTGTTGTGTCGCTCATGGAATTCCTACCGTTTGAAACTCGAGGAAATTGTTCTCCGTCAATCCGCTTCCACTGGAAGCCAGGATCACGAAACCTATAATCACCTGCTATGCGGCCGACAAGCTTCGGCCGCGACCGATCATTATGTCCGTTCTTGGCAGATTGAACGTTACCACCGGGGGCAATTGCCCCTTGCTATTGCCCGGCTTGGGCTTGAGGACAAGCAGGGCGGCAATTTCGGGGTGATTGTGGCAGAAATCCGCTGCCTTGTCGAGTCCCATAACGAACAATCCGGTAGCCAAGGCATCGGCGGTGGCTGCATCATCCGCCAGGACGGATACACTGCCGAGTTCGTCAGCCGGCAAACCCGTGCGGGGGTCAAGTATGTGGCCGTACCGTTGGCCCTCATACTCACCATATCGATACGTGGCCGCAGACGTACCCAATGCCCGATTCCACACCCGTAACGTAGCTGCGCGTTTGTCTGGTTCGTATGGGTCACGCACCCCAACTAGCCACCCGCGGTCTCGACCCAATGGGCATCCCATCCCGTATACACTGCTTCCTCCTCCCTGTAGTAGGGCACAGGAAACGCCAAATTGCTCGCGGATGCGAAGTACCGCACGATCGATGGCGTACCCCTTGCCGATACTACCCAGATTAATTTCTAAACCCCGATTGCGGTAATACACGGTTTGGTGAATGTCGTCAAGTTGAACATTTCCCATGCCGCAACGGGCCAGGAAATAAGCTTGTTCTGTCTCACTTGGCACACGCGGCGGACCGTGCAAAAACCCCCACATCCGCACCAGTGCCCCGGAAGAGACATCAAATGCCCCATCGGTCAGGACGAACAGTTCACTCGCTCGTCGAATCAATCGGTACAACCTACCATCCACCCGCACGGGTTGCGATGCGGCATGGGCATTCATATAGGATAGGGCGCTGTCCGCGCGGAACGCGCTCAATAGTGTCTCCATGTCCTCTATTTCATTCAGGGCGATTTCCGCGACCAGCATCGGGTTCAGAACAAAGGGAGGTAGATAAATATTAAACGGGCAGGCCATGGCTCTTCGGGAAAAGCACCAGTAACCAATTCGCTGCTCGTCGGCGGCCGGCTTAACATCCGGTATGAGGAGCTCCAGTAAGCCTCCTGTGGACGACCCCAAGCCTCGAGCGCTAAACAATCCGCGTCGCGACCAGCCGCTACTCTGTTCCCGTTCCCGGTTCACCATGATAAAGACACTATTGACGATTCGGGGTTAGCTAATGTAATAGAATAACTCCTGCTTAAAGTCCCCCCTTTGAGTATTAGATATTATGCCCAATGAATGCAGGGAATGCAAACTAGCCCATTGCTTGACGTGTTTTCAACCAGCGGCTTTCAAATGGGGCGGAGGAGGCATGCAGACGCAACCATTTCGCTTCCATGTTGCCACAGACAGGTTTCAATCACGACTCTTTTTGTATGCGTGGTCGTTGCATACATCTTAGCTGTACAGTAGAGCCTCGCTCCATCTTCAATTGTCGGGCGGCGTGTCCGCCGTTAATAGCTATTTCCAGCAGGGCGGCACTGCCGATCAAGGCCAGGGGATGCCCCTCGGGGGCGTCCGCGTAGGTGGCGCGGATAGGACCAAGATCGTGGGGGCCGATCAGCGCATGTCGTGTCATCCAGGACGCCCCCCGCCCACCGAGGTCCATTGCTGAAATGTTGGTAATCAGATTGCCAAAATGATCAATTAGGATGACTTGGCCGTCGATGGTCCCATCCGAGTGGATAGTCGGCCTGGCCAGGTCCAGGAGTTCCACATGGTCCGCCAACGGACCGAGATACTCCATGGAATCGTTTTTGGAAAGGTACGCCGCGATCGGGGCCATTATATCTCGACCCTGGAAAGTGTGAGCGGGACTGGCCGCAAAAAGATGACGGTTTTCCACGATGCGGATTTCTTCCAGGTTTCCGTCACGATGCAGCAGTGTAATAAGGCCATTGTCCGGAGCGATTATGGTGCGTTCGTTATAACGGGCGGCCAGAATCCGACGGGGCGTACCCACCGTAGGATCAACCACGGCTAGAAAGATCGTTTTAACTGGAAAATAAGGGAAAGCTTGTCGGAGAACGAAAGCCCCATGGAACACGTCTTGCGGGCTTATCTCATGGCTAATGTCCACAAGGGTGGCTTGGGGGTTGATCTGCAGAATAACCCCTTTCATGGCCCCGACATAATAATCCCGCATGCCGAAGTCGGTGAGCAGGGCGATAATGGGCATTTTCGACCTCTTGCTTTCTGTCGCATGAGATAGTGTCAATATGACTTTGTCGTGCGCAACGCGGTTAGCGGTACACACGAGAATAGTTCTTCAATCAACCCATAATACCTTAATACTCAAACTGACCGATTTGGTGGCTGATGCGGCTTGGCGCGAATAAAAAGCGGTGTTTCTGGCCGATGTATGTTGTGAACAGCAACACACCGGAGAACACCGCCATGTTCACTATC
>JAAYCU010000266.1 GCA_012729595.1 Phycisphaerales bacterium | reverse complement strand
TGCCTCCTTGCATAACTTGGGTTGATCCTTGAACCTACCCATTTATACGCAAAACCAAGGGCATTTCGAGTACTTTTTTCAAAAGAATGCGCGAAAATCCTTCGCGCTACGCTTGATCAGGGACTAGTTGGAACCCCCAGATTATTGACAATGGCACCGCCAGCGGAATTCCGCAGGTCAGGATCATCCTCTTCCACGGAGGACGCATTTCGCTCAACGAATGATCGATACTTTGACCGCACGCGGAGCATCTTTGATCAGACAAGCTGCGCAGGTCGTACCCGCATCGTGTGCATAAGATTATTCCACGTTCGGCCAGAAGATCGCGCAGGTAACGACGCCTGACACGTTCAAGATGGAGTATGGACAGTGTGATCGTATATGCCATAAGAATGAATGTAAGTGCAATAAGGAACGCGACTACCAGGGCTACGGACATACCCATCATAGACAAAATAAATATGGTAGGCCACAGAGCGAAGCCCCAAGCAATCGCAACAAACAACGAATGGACGGCAAGGCCAATACCCTCCCGTTTTTTCGTCTTTTCGCTTATGCGCTCGCGGCAGGTTTTCCAGGCTTGCTCGCGGTCCTCGTCATCCTCGAATTTCGCGAGTTCGGGATAACGCCAAAGCCGGTATTGGTTGCGCCAGGACATGGTCTCATTCTGACTTTCCGAACCCGGATCGTCAAACCGGGTACATCCGCACTTGGTGGCGGGTGGCATGGGCAGGCCCTGGTCGCGCCTGGGCGTAACAAGGGTTTGCCCGTGTTTTCCGGCAGAACGTAGGGCGGGCTATTTGCCCGTTGTCGGAACGTATTTCGTTAGCTTGCCAGCGAATTGCCGTAGCCGATTACGGCGATGGCCAACAGAATTGCCGCCAGGCCCAGGTACATCGTCCTAAGCGGCCTGCCCTTACCGGCCTGCCATTCGCCGGTGATGATTCCCCAGGCGTTCGAGGCGGCGATGCAACACCCCATGGTGATGGCCCATCCTGCGGAGTTGCCCAAGTCGCCCATTTGGGCGGCGGCCCGCCCGAAGAGCGTAATGGAGGACACCCAGACAACCCCCATCAGCATTGCATAAAACCAATGACCGGCCGTCTTCGACAAGCGATAACCTGACCACGTTTTGTTACGGGTCAGCAGAATCGAGCAGTAGACGGCGTTGGTGACGAATCCTCCCAGTAGGGCGACCGCCCAGATGGCGTCCGAAGCCCCGCCGGACGATGCGCCCAGTGACTGGGCCGCATCCTTGAGCGGATCGGCATAGGCATTCGCGAAATTGATCATCGGGTTGAAAATCCCCGAAAGAATGCAGAGTATCAACCCCTTGGCGTAAGCTCTGGCGGATACTCCCGGCGAGGTCGGGTCGGAAGACGAAACTGCACCCGCCGCCTTATTCATTTGAGTTTCCTTGAGGCGCCCCGCGACCGCACAGATAACCACCCCGGCAATCATGATGGCGATTCCGGTCGTGAGTGCGAGCCCTCCAGGAGTCAGAAATATTTCCGGTTTGGAGGTCATCGGGATCAGCGCGCCAAGGGCCAGGGTCAATCCGATGCTGATCGCGAAGGCGAGGCTCATACCCAGGATGGAGATACTTTGGCCGAAGGTTACCGCCCCGAGCCCCCAGCCGAGACCGAACAGAAAGATCATGGCCAGGGTACCCACTCCGGATTGATTATAGATCGCCATGATCTGGGGGCAGGTCGTCAGCGCGATGATCCAGGGAACGATCACCAGGGCCGTCACCGACCATAGCAACCAGGTCGTTTCCCAAGCCCACCTTATCGTTTTTTCATCGGCAGGCTGAAACTACCCATCAGGATGCCACTGATTACCGCAAGTAGAAAACCTAGACTTGGATTCACGGCTAGTCCCTTCTGAGTGAGCGTACAATAATCAAATCTCGTAAGATCGCTGAGCATAGGGTCTCCTGACCACCGCGCCAATCCCGGGGAATAAAAGCGCGACCGTCAGAGTGTGAATAACATTGCCGTAGACGGTTTTGGTGCGCAACAGGCATCTATGGTCCGGTCGAGCGAATAATTGCAAAACCCTTTCCCTACTTGGTGCTGGCCGCAATTCTTGCATTGAGTCACAAATCGATTATCCTTAGGTCATGGCGTTTACGTCTGCCTGAGAATAACCATGTAAATAGGATGCTTAAATCAGGACAGGTAAGGAGTTTTTCAAATGGCCCGTCGGCGAATCCGTACCCGGACCTGGATTACCGTGCTAGTAGTTTCCGCTGGAGCAGTCCTGGCGGCATCGGTGTGGTTGGTACCAGATGGCAGATTTTGTTCCCTGACGGCCAGAATGGCAAATATTCAATGTGAGGCTACGCCATCGGGAACGGAAACCGCGTTGCAGAAATTATCGGACCTGCCCGCGGATAATCACCGTCCAGAACCAATCATCGAGCTTGTTCCGACGGTTCCCGCCGAGCCCCCCATGGTTGAGGCTGTCGAGGCCATTGTCCCATCCACTCAGCCATCTGATACCATCGTCGTTAACGCGGACACGCAACCCTCGGCGGATTTTTCCCTAAATACCGAGCGTGCCTTGGCTGATCTGGAAGTCGGACTGACCGCCAAGCATGCCGGTAATCTAATCGAAGCTCGTACCCGCTTGAATCTGGCCTTGCACGGCGGATTGCCGCAGGAACAGGTGCGGAGTACGCGTATTGAGCTGGCTGAGTTGGCGGATAAGACCGTCTTTTCGTTTGGCGTGGCCGCGGCTGACCCGCTGGCCGAGTATTATACCGTTCGTTCCGGCGACAGCCTGGCACGCATCGCCCATCGCTACAAACTCACCGATGATCTACTGGCTACCATCAACCGGATACCCAACAAGAACATTATCCGTGAAGGAATGCGTCTCAAGGTACTCCACGGCCCGTTCCATGTGTCTATTAATAAGTCGAACCACATGATGCACGTCTATTTGCAGGATGTGTACGTGTGGTCGGCTAGGGTTGCCCTCGGGGCCAATGGCAGCACGCCGACCGGGGTATGGCAAGTCATCGTGCGGCAGGAGAATCCGCAATGGGTGGACCCGCGGACGGGCCAGCGCTGGCATCCTAACGATCCGGATAATCCTATTGGTAATTTCTGGATCGGCCTCGAAGGGGTAAAGGGCGATGCGGTGGGGCAGAGCGGGTACGGCATCCACGGTACGATCGAGCCGGAAACCATCGGACAGGACGTTTCGCTCGGTTGCGTCCGGCTTGCGGATGATGATATCGCACGCGTTTTCACTTTGCTCGTACCTTACGAATCGTATGTAACTATTCATGATTGAAAAGGGGCCAGGCGTTGTCCGCTGATGAGCAAACGACAATCTCCGATCTGCGCCGTTGTATCGCCGATTTCATTCGGGATCGAGACTGGGAGCAATTTCACGATCCGAAGAACCTGTCCATGGCCATCGCTACCGAGGCGGCCGAGCTGATGGAGCATTTTCGCTGGGTAAAGAACGACGATGCCTTAAACTATTTGGTCGATCCGCATAATCGGGCGGAGGTCACGGACGAGCTGGCCGACATCCTGGCTTTCATCCTTTCCTTCGCCAACGCCACCGGTATCGATCTAAGCACGGCCCTGCGTAATAAAATGGATAAGAACATACGCAAATACCCTGCCGACCAATACAAGGGACGCTATTAACCCGGATTTCCCATATGACACTTACAACGGCGTATAATGAGGTGATGTCAACGCCGTCCTGAAAGTGGGGTAAATCGGCCGGTTTGAAAATGGGGTTTTCTTCCGGCGGATCTTCTTCCACCCCTTCAATAAATCGTTTTCTTCCTTTGCGGTTTTCTTCTTGCGGGT
>JAAYCU010000265.1 GCA_012729595.1 Phycisphaerales bacterium | reverse complement strand
CCTCGCCCAGGAAGCGGGCCGCAAATATATCACCGTCGCCAATTCCATCCTCGGGGCCAGCTGAGCATGACGCCACGGGTTTCGCATGCGGCCATGTGGGGACTGCCCTGATGGATGGCGCGGCCGGCGGCGACCGGGCTGTGGCCCAGCAACTGACCATCGTTAACCGCAAGGGCCTGCATGCCCGCGCCTCGGCCCGTTTCGTGCGCACCGCCGAATGCTTCGACGCCACACTCAGCGTCATTAAGGATGGCGCCTCGGTTAACGGTAATTCCATCATGGGTCTGATGATGCTGGGCGCCGGCCCGGGCTCGACCATCCTCGTGCAAGCCAGCGGCAAACAGGCCCGCGAGGCGCTGGAGGCGATCGTGGAACTGGTGAACAACGGGTTTGACGAGGACAGCGACGGGGTGGCTGAATAGGCGTTAGCGACCTACATATCAAACATCTGGTCGGACTTTAGATAGGTCCGAATGCTGGCTCGCAAACGTTCCACCCGGCCGTAAAATGCATACTTTTCGTCTGAAGGAAGTTGGTTTGGCAACCAGTCCCATTTAGCCGAAATGACGTCTTTGGCGGCGGGGTAGTGCTCCGCCATCAAGGCAGCGCATTTTTCTATGGTCGGTCCCATCCTCTCGACAGCCTCAGTTAGGTCCGAATGCAGTAGCTCCAGCTCTTCGGCTACAAAGGTAGGGACAACGGGATCGGCAGCGAACTTTGTAATGGCCTCAAGCACTGCAAACAGCTTGGGACCTATATGAACCGCCCAGTGTTTATACTCGGCCCACCTAATGTCGTTCTTGACCGCGTCGTTCCATTCGACCACATCCGTGTCTGGCTTTTCTTGCCTTTTCTCGCCCGGCTCGATTAGAACAAACTGATCCTCTGCTGCCTCCACATTAATGAGGCTTGAAGCTGGTTTGACCCGTGCTTTGCCTACTCCTCCGGAACGCCGTAGCCCCTTGCTAGTGGCATAGCGGTCTATGAGTTCGTGCCCATTGATTTCGAAGCTTTCCGCCAATCCTGATCGTTCCCAAGCATCGACCGGCCCGTTCCAATCCAGCGGATCAAGTAGAGACTGAAGCTTACCAACTTGAAGTTTGAAGACTTCTGTTTTTGCTGGCTGAAGAATACTCTTACGGGCCCGACGATAGGTAAGAATAGCGAGCACACCTCCGGTTCCCCAAAAAAACACTTGGGCCACCGTTGGCACCTGCTTCCAAACTGATGGCAGAGCATTCCAAATTACGTCGATCATGAAGTGCCCCTGACCCATGATCTATTGAAATCAGGCTCGCCGCCATAACGCAAGGCGGCGTGAGCTAGTGGTGAGCTGGTTGCGGGGCCGGGAGTCGCGACGAAATAAGCCATTGAAAAGATTTCTGAATCCGCGACAGATTCAAATCTGTGACCTCTGCTAGGTCGAGGTCAGCCTTCACATCACCCTCACAATCCTCATCGCGGAACGGCTTGGCTTCTCCCGCATTGTCCCGGCGAGCGGAGGAAGCGTATGCGGCGGATTGTGGCGGGGATTGGGGGGCTGGGGCTGGCGGTTACACTCAGCCAGTTTCCCGAATATGCCCAGCAATATACCCAGCGCCTGGGCGGGGCGGTGGATGAGTTGCGG
>JAAYCU010000264.1 GCA_012729595.1 Phycisphaerales bacterium | reverse complement strand
TCGCAGGCATGAATCGCCTCCTTATTAATATAATTACATAATAACAGAATAATGTTATATCGTATTATATACCACATTATACACATCGAAAACGGGGCTACTACAAAACTAATTCTTGTTGCGGCCGGAACGCCCACGGACGGCCTATCGAGGTCGGCACAATACAGGGCTTTCAGCAGGGCGTTAGAATGGCCTTAGCCGTGTGTACGGACCATCCGGGCGGTTGCCTCAGGAACTCGGTCGTATTACAATGCCACCCGGTTAATTGAAGGGAGTAATATAATGCCAGCCGATGAAATCGAAATGGAATGCGAGGAGCAGATGGAAAAGGCGGTCGCCTTCCTGGCCCAGGAGCTGCGCACGATTCGCACCGGGCGAGCCTCGCCAGGATTGATCGAACATCTCAAGGTCGAAGTCCCCTCCTACGGTTCGACCATGGGCATACGCGAACTGGCCAGCATTTCTGTGCCGGAAAGCAACCTGCTAATGGTCAAGCCCTATGATCCCGGTACCCTGAAGGACATCGAGCGGGCTATCCAGAGTTCGGATCTGGGCATTACCCCCATGAGCGACGGCAAGGTCATTCGTCTGCCCGTCCCCCCCCTGTCCGGCGAACGCCGCCAACAGTTGTTGACTCAGGTCCGCAAACTCGGCGAAACCCAGAAAGTCGCGATTCGCAATATTCGACGGGACGCCAATCGCAAGGCTGAAACTGAGGAAAAAGACAAGCAAATGCCGGAGGATGAAGCCGACAAATGCAAGGAGAATATCCAGAAAATAACCAACCAATACGAGGATAAAGTGGACGCACTGGTAAACAGCAAGAGCCAGGAAGTCCAGGAAGGCTAACCCCCTTTTTCCTTGACTCCGTACTAGTGCACTATGCTCTATGACACCTACCAGACGGGAAAACAATGATATATGCAATGCGCAGACGGCCGGCACCAAGGCCGATCGGGGTATATCGCCGATCTGGATACACCTTAGCCTGATCTTGATCTTGGCCGGGCTGGCCCAGATATTGGCCGGATGGCTTAAATCCTACACCCTGCCCAAAGCTTTTTTGTCTCAGCCACAATCGATCCTAATCGCAAATAGATTCTACTTTGACCGCCTGATAAGTGCTTTTATAAATACCCCGACCGCCGAGACTCCAGGACCGCGTGTGGAATACATTATTTGCCTCTTAATCACCCTACTGTCCTGTGTGCCGGTTTATTTTATCGCTCGGAGATGGCTGGGGACCGCCTGGGCCCTGAAAGCCGGTTGTGTCTATGTAGCATACCCCGGTTTGGCGTGGTTTGTTGCCGATGTAGGGCCCCTAGCCTTGCTTGTGTTGCTGGTACCGGCCACTTGGCTGCTGTTGCTTCGTTGGGAAAGTGGACAACGGGCAACGGTGGCTTTATGTCTAGGGGCAGGTCTGGCCATGATGTATCTGATCAATTTCATTGGCCTACTTCTGCTACTTATGATGGCCATGGGCTTATTATTGCATCGCCCCCCCATGCGCGCACGGCTGATCAGCGTGATGGCGATGTTGCTCGGTTACGCCATGCTGGTCATACCAGCTCGTGGGTTGCTGTCCACTACCGATCGTGCCGAATCCGAGACGGCCATGACCACCGAATTTTGGAATGCCATCGATAATGGTGACGGGTCAGCCATCGCTAAGGCGGCTCGGCTCACGAAAACAAGCCCGCACCCCCTGCTTTTTCTCCGGGATCAGGCCCGGGAATCTCCAACACGCCTCCTTATTTGGATCCTGCGGAGGGCGTGGCGTACTCTTTACTTGTACTCAGGATCTTATTGGGATCAGATATTGTTTTCCTGCCAGTTGGTATGGCTGGTACCTGCATCGTGGGGCTGGGTCACGGCCATACGCTGCCCGAACCGCCGTTGGGCTGCGGTTTTAGCCGGGGGGCTGATCTTCTGTTGCTGGGGAATGGTCGCGGTAGTCGAGCCGTTGGCTCGAAATATGACCCCCCTTCTGGGCATTACCCTGGTATTCGCCTTGGCAGGAATCCAGGACGTGTATATCCGTATCGCCAGGCTTCGAGTACCCACTCCGGCCGGGAAGCCGCGATTAAACGTTGTGCGTAAACGGAAGTGAGGCAAATCGGCCGTCTCGCGGTATACTTTTATCGATGCGAATTATTGCCGGCCAATATCGAGGACGAATTATCGCGGCCCCGGAGGGTCGGAATACGCGGCCGATTCTTGATCGAGCCAAAACCGTACTTTTTGATATCCTAGGGCACTACATGGCTGAGCCGGGGCGTCTGCCACCGCTGGCAGTGTTGGACTTATTTGCCGGTAGCGGGGCCTTGGGCGTGGAAGCCCTCTCACGCGGGGCAGCCTATTGCCTGTTCGTGGAGCAACACCGCCCGACCGCCGCCCTTATCCGCAAAAACCTCGGTGAACTCAACATTACCGATGCGGCCCGGGTCATCGAAGGCCCGGCCTCAAAATGCGTGTTCCCACCCCCGCCGGCTCCGTTCGGTGTCGAGCGGTACGGTTTGGTATTTATTGACCCCCCCTACCGCATACTGGCCGGTCCGAAACCCGGAGAGGAGATGCGGACCCTGCTGGCCCGTTTGCCGGCGGAACCGACGATCGATTCCGAAGCCCTGATCGTGATTCGCCATGCGTATCAGCCTGCACAGATACCTGATCTTGCACCGTTGTTCGAATACCGCCGTCAGGACGTGGGTACAATGACTCTGCGTTTCATGACCATCAAGCAGATCGGAAACGGGGAGGGCGTATGCACCGAACCCTGAATATTATGCAGGCCGCCGAAAACGTCGTGCGTCGCCTGCGTCAATACGGGTTCGAAGCATACTGGGCCGGCGGTTGCGTACGCGACATGCTGCTGGAACGCGAACCGAAGGACTTTGACGTGGCCACCTCTGCTCCACCGGCGGAGATCATGCGGATTTTCAGCCACACCCGCCAGGTCGGAGCCAAATTCGGGGTAGTCATGGTCTGCCAGGGGCGGTTCTGGATCGAAACGGCCACCTTTCGTACAGACTTGGATTACCAGGATGGACGGCATCCGGAACAAGTCGTTTTCACCACCGCCGAGTATGACGCCCAACGGCGTGATTTCACTATTAATGGCCTATTCTACGACCCGCTTGAACAAAAAGTGATTGATTACGTCGGTGGCCGCGACGATTTGGAAGCGGGGATCATTCGTGCCATCGGCGATGCCGACCAGCGTTTTGAAGAGGATCATCTCCGGCTGCTTCGGGCGGTGCGTTTTGCCGCGCGCTTCGGTTTTGCCATCGAGCCGGATACCGCCCAGGCTATCCGACGCCACGCTGCACAGATCACCACGATAAGCCCGGAACGCATCCGTGAAGAGTCAGAAAAAATGTTCGACCATCACTCGCGAGCCGTTTCGCTCGGCCTGTTAATGGATCTTGGCCTGCTACCTCACCTCTGGCCGGGCGAAAGCGTAAAACACATAACGCCCCCCAAGACGGCGATTGAAATCGTTCAACATTTACCCGAGCAAGCCGATTTTGTTCTGACTCTGGCTGCTCTGCTGCATAAGCAACCGGTTGCCAACGTACGTCGCATTGGGCACGATCTGCGTTGCAGCAATCGACAGACGGATGATCTTGCCTGGCTAATCGGGCATTATGCCCGTCTAGATCAGGCTGCGACCATGGACTTGGCCTCCTTTAAGAAACTGCTGGCCCATCCGCGTTTCGGCGACCTGCTCGATCTGAACGCGGCCGTGGGGGCGGCGAAGGACGTACCCTCCACCTCGATCCAGGCCGCCCGTCATCGGTGTGCGGAGATCCCGCTAGACGAAATTGCTCCCCTACCACTGGTCACCGGCGAAGACCTGATCGAACGGGGCCTCCAACCCGGCCCGGACTTCAAGCAGATTCTCGATCGACTGTACGACGCCCAGTTAAACAAGCAGCTAACCACACGCGAAAAGGCCCTTGCGGAATTGGATGCCTTGGTCGAGAATGCCCGAGGGACCAAGCGATAAAGTCTGGCCTATGAATAGCGAAAAACGCAAACAAGATAATGGTTCATCCAGCCAGCCCGCAGCGCGAGCAAGGGAACACCAGCCAGCAGCGTGTGAAAGGGAAAAACCGCATATTGGATTGTAAATGACCTATGCATGGCGACGATCAAAAACGAGAAAGGGTCTCTGCCCGCGAGCCCGCGGCGACAGCAAGGGAACGCCAATCACGCATCCCCGCCCTGCTCTGTCTGGCCACGGTCGGAGCCGCCCTGCTGCTGATCATTTACGTTTTTTCGAACCGGCGGACGATGGACCGGCCCGATTTCGTGACGGCGACCGCTCCGGACTCCAAACAACCGGAGACCATAACCTGGGAATATGTCGGCTCGGCCGGCTGTCGCGATTGCCACGCGGATTTCTACGAACTATGGGCTCCGTCGTTCCACGGCCTGGCCATGCAGCCGTACACCCCCGAGTTCGCCCGGGCCCACCTCGATCCGCAACCCGAGGCACTGACCATCGGGGAATACCGGTACCGGGCGGAAATCGAGGACGATCCGGGACGGGTCATCGAGCACGGCCCGCAAGGCGAACAGAATTACACGATCGTTCACGTTTTGGGCGGGAAATATATTTATTATTTTCTGGCCCTGCTGGAACGGGGGCGACTGCAAACCCTGCCGGTGGCCTTCGATGTTCGCCGTCGGGAATGGATCGACACGGCCGGCAGCGCCGTCCGCCACTTTCCCGATGGCGTCGACGAGGCCCTACCCTGGACCCACACGCAATTCACATTCAACACATCGTGTTTCAGTTGCCACGTCAGCCAGCTTTCCACCAACTACGACCCGGACACCGACACATATCACACAATCTGGGCGGAGCCGGGCATCAACTGCGAAACCTGTCACGGTCCCGCCGGTGAACATGACCGCGTTTTTCGCGAGGCCGAGGCAGCCGGCCTGCCGCCGCCGACCGATTTGAAAATCATCAGCACGAGGGACTTCACCGTCGAGCAGACCAACGACTTGTGCGCCATCTGCCACGCCAAGGCCGGTCCCATCACCACCGCCTTCATGCCCGGCGACCGGTTTTTCGATCATGCCGATCTGGTCACGCTCGAGCATCCCGACTTCTACCCCGACGGGCGGGACCTGGGGGAGAACTACACGTTCACGCTCTGGCGGATGAGCCCGTGCGTCCAGTCCGGCCAACTCGACTGCATGCACTGCCATACCTCCAGCGGACGATACCGCTTTCATGGCGAGCGGGCCAACGAGGCCTGCCTGCCCTGCCACGCCGAGCGGGTGGCGACCGTCGAGGAACATTCCCGCCATCCGGCCAACACCGAGGGCGGCCGCTGTATTTCCTGCCACATGCCCATGACCGAATTCGCTCGCATGTCGCGTAGCGATCATTCCATGCTTCCGCCGACCCCGGCGGCGACTATCGCCTACCAATCGCCCAACGCCTGTAACCTATGCCATGCGGACCAGACGCCCCAATGGGCCGATGAGCATGTGCGGAGCTGGCACGAAAGGGATTACCAGAAGCCCATGCTGCAACGCGCTGGCCTGATCGACGCTGCCCGCAAGGCCGACTGGACCGCTCTGCCGGAAATGCTGGCGGCTATCACCGCCCCTGATCGTGAGGAGATTTATGCCAATTCCCTGATTCGACTGTTGCGTCCCTGCGAGGATGAACGCAAATGGCCGGCCCTGCTGGCCGCGGCCAAGGATAGCTCTCCGTTGATCCGGGCCACCACGGCCGAAGCCCTGGGCGATCGACTCGACCCTGGAAACCTCGCGGCCCTGATCGAACTGGCCGGCGACGACTATCGCCTGGTCCGCATCCGGGCGGCCGCCGCGCTGGCCCCGGTCGATCCGCGGATGCTGGTTGGCGAGGCCCGAGCGCGTCTGAGCCGGGCCGTGGAGGAATTAAAGGAATCCATGCAAGCCCGGCCGGATGACGCCGCCGCCCATTACAATCTGGGCAACTTTTTCATGCAGCGCCAGGACTATCCACGGGCGATTGAGGCTTTCGAAACGTCCATACGGCTGCGGCCGGACCTGTTCGCCCCTCTGGTGAACGCTTCCATCGTGTACAGTCTGCTCGGGCGGAACGATCGTGCCGAGCAATGCCTCCGCCAGGCCCTCGAGATCGAACCGTACAACGCCGCCGCCCTTTTCAATCTCGGCCTGCTGCTGGCCGAGCAGAAGCGTTGGTCCGAGGCGGAAACCGCCCTGCGCGGCGCCCTGAAGGCCGAACCCGAGACCCCCGCCGCCGCTTACAATCTGGCGGTCATTCTCAGCGGGGACCGCATCGACGAGGCCATCGAATGGTGCCGCAAGGCCGCCCAACTCCGTCCCGCCGAGCCGAAATACGCCTATACCCTGGCCTTTTATCTTCGGCAAAAGGGCGATATCAACGCCGCCTTCCAGACGCTGCGTAAGGTGATCGAAGCACATCCCGACCACACGGACAGCTTTCAGCTTCTCGGGGAGATGTACGAGGAAAACGGGATGACCGACGAGGCCGTCGAACTTTATTTCAACGCCATGGGCAATACACGGCTGCCGGAAAACGCTCGGCGTTATTTCGCGGGTAAATATCACACATTGACATCGAAACAATAGACCACATGAACGCTTGTCGGGCTTTTGTTCATACGGGACACATAAATCTCCTTCGAAGCTCGGCGGCTGAAATTATGCCAAGGGGTGGGTCGGATGTCGAATGTCGGATCAGGAATTGCAGTCCCCTCCTTGCCGTGTTATGTTCCTCGCATAAGAATGAATGGAGTCTGTGGTGGTCCATTCGCGGGCAGTACGTCCGAGCTGTGCAGCAAATCCACGCTTATTCGGTAACGATCGGTTAACGGAAAGACACTTATGGAAAAGATACTAAAGCTATTCGAACGATCCGTGGTTTTGACTCTGCTCGGACTCATGATGCTGGTAGTTTTGGTCGCCACGGTAGAGTTGGCGGTTGTATTTATCGAGCAGCTTCTCAAGCCTCCGGTTTTACTACTCGATCTGGATAACATACTGCATGTCTTCGGTTTCTTCATGATGGTCCTGATCGGCCTCGAACTTCTCGAGAGCATCAAGGCCTACCTGAGAGAGGACCGAGCCCACGCCGAGGTCGTCTTTCTGGTGGCCCTCGTGGCCATCGCCCGAAAAGTCATCATCTTGGATTACAACACAATCACGCCGGAGATGCTTTACGGCATCGCCACCGTCATCGTCGCCCTGGGCGTCGGCTACTTCCTTGTGCGGCGAGCCCTGCAAATCCAGACCCGCGACCCGAATCCGCCGACCAGAGACTGACCGGGCCGCGGGGACCGCGGCCGTTGGTGCGGCCAAGACGCCCTGATTACCGGTCCGGGCCTGAATTCGCCCCGCTGGGTGCGGTAGACTCGAAGGGGGTAAAGACATCGCTGATTATTGACAAGGCCGACAAGCACAGGCGAGACGCCTGTGCCACACCGATTTCAGGATGCACGCTTAATTTGAATTGGGCTTGTCCCGCACCCAGCTTTCCAGCCGCATCGGGCCGCGGTCGCCAGCTCGGACCAGCTTGAGGTTCAACCCGCCGTTATTCTGCAGGGTAATCGTCCAGGTGTCGCCCTTCCGCATGGGGGCATAGACGGCCTCGCCCTGGGCGACGCGCACGCCCTCCTGTTTGGCCAGTTCGGGATCGGTGGCATAGTCCCAGAAGCGGGACCAGAGTTTTTTCTCCAGATCGCTGGGCAGGGGATTGACCCGATAGACGTCGGGAATCTGCCCGGCCGGATCGATGGCATAGCCGTCCACGGGTTTCTGATGCTCGCCGAAGATGCGGCGAAACAGGGCCAGACTCTTGCCCCGCAATGCGTCGCCGGCGGCCACGTGGTCCGGATCGAATTGGATCACCAGGGCATCGAAAAAGATCAGGCTGTCATGAATCTGAAACCGCTTGCCCGGCAACGTATTACCCTGCCGGTCGATTTCGATGAATTCAAGAATGGTGACCACCGAGGGGGCCGGAACCCCATTGATCAGTTCCCCCGGCCGTACCTGGTCGATGACGTGTATTTCCGCGATACGCTGCTCGCTGGCGAGCCGCTCGACCATGCCCTCCAGCTCGCGGCGCTGGCGCAGCAACTCCTGGTTCTCCTGACGCAGCTGGCGGGTTTCCGGCGGCCGGTAGAGGTACCATACCCCCGCTCCCGAGGCCGCCAGGACGGTCAAACCGGCCATCAGACGCAACAAACGCATGTCTCACCATTTGCCGGGCACGCCGCGTAGGGTTCCAACATACCGCCGAATCTCGCCGGGGCCCGGCCGCGCCAAACGCCCCTCAGGTATTATACGACCAAATCGGCCCGTTCGGTGCAATGAACTTCGCCGGATATCGCCGCGATACCGGCAAGAAAAAGCCCGGGGCTGGTCGCTCCCGGGCTTTCAAGGGTTCTTGGTATCCAACGTCAGAACGGGGATTGGCCGCTCAATCCTCAAACAGGAACTCCACCCCGCACATGAATTCGTTACGGACCTGCTGGCAGTAACGCACCACGGCTTTCCCGTAAAAGCTGGCGTCGGGCATGTGGAAGGAAATATCGACGAGCATTTCGGGCTTCAGGTAGCGTTCGCAACTCATGCCGAGGCCGCTCGCGCTGACGTTCCGCAACGTGCCCAGCCACTGTACACTTCCGTTGGCGCTACACGGGTATACCTCGACGGCGCCCGGGAAAGGCCAACGCGGCTCCCGGCGTTTTTGGGGACCGTCGTAAGGATCGACCGGCCCGGCGTTTTCGGCCAGGAACGCCGCTATGTTCTCCCTAGTCAGCTTGACGATCTCATCGGTTTTCATTGAGGTACCCTCGCAAATGATCTTTATTTGAGCCTGCCGGTGCTTCCCTCGATAGCGAAGCAATCGCCCTTTCGCGGTTAAATATACGATTCGGGGAGCGATGGAGCGCGAATTTTTCGAAAATATCTTGTACGAGGGGCGATAAAAAGCGTGAACGCCAGCATGAGCAATTCCGCCGCCCCCGCCGCCCCGCACGCCCCCACGGCCGTCGAGGGGGTCGAGGACAATACATCATCCCCATCGAAAGTCGGATTATCGGGCGTTTCGGCCTGATCGGTAATCCTGATCGAGACGGTCACGGTATCCGAATCCTCCTTGCCGTCCGTGGCCAGCCAAGTGAAGGAATCCTGATCGTCCACTGACCGTAAGGACGGTCCCCCGCGCTCTCCGCCGCGATTGGCAACCGTCGTCTTCGTCGAGGAATCATCGTCGGCCGCCTCGCCCGCGTCGCCTTCCTCTTCCGGGGGTTCGGGCACGTTCGGCGTATAGGCGATTACCAGACCCGATGCGGGCACGTCGTAGAGCGTATCGGTCCTCGATACGGGGCGGCCGTCGATACTCAGCTCGCCTTTTTCGGGTAATCGTGGGAATCGTACGCTCAACGCATCGCCGTCCTCGTCGGTGGGCGATAGAACGGTCTCGACCGTGCCTCCGGGGGCTACTCTGAGGCTTGATCCATGAGCCTGCGGAGGGGTATTGACCGTGATTTTGACCGCTACCCGGTCCGAGAAGGAGATATAGTCCCGCACCCGATACTGAAAACCGTCCGTGCCCTGGTATCCCATATTCACGGTGTATTGGACGTGGCCGACCCCTTCACCCAACTCCCTGGGCAGACTGTTTTCCGTGATCGGAGCCCCCTGATCGGTGAGGATCCCGTGGGCCGGCAGGCTGACAATCACGTAACGCACCGGATCGCGGTCGGCGTCGAAGCTGGAAAATACGATATTCGCCTGCCCGTCAGGCAGCACCATGACACTCACCGGATCGGGTACCGGCGCGGTATTCACCTCAATCCTGACGAACAGCGTGTCCGTATGAGTCAGGCCGTCGTTGGCAACAAATGCAAAGGAATCGGGCCCGTGATAATCCTCGTCCGGGGTGTAGAGAATACTGTTGCGATCCGTCACATAGGGCAGATCGTCATCGGTCAACGGGGTTCCGCCGAGCATGATCCGCCCGCGGCCCGGCAGGGACAGGATCGTGAAGGTGAGCTTGTCGGTCGGGGCGTCCGTTACCGGCCACTCGATGGTAAGGTCCGTGTTCGGCTCCGTGATGAACAGTATGTCCACCGGCTGCGGGGCCCGGTTGACCGTCAGTGTCACCGTGCCGACGTTCGAATCACCCGTCCCGTCGTTGGCCTTGAAGCGAAGGGTAAACACCCCGGAGGCTTCGGTTGCCGCCTCGTAGGTCAACTCACGCCCGTTGTTTGGTATGGTGTACGGCAACAGGGCATTTCCAAGCTGAACCGACCCCACGGTCACCGTGCCGCCGGCGGGCAACGCGGTGATTATGTAACTCAGGCTATCACCATCCGCGTCGTAGGCCGACAGAGTTACCCGCACCGATGTCCCCGGCTCCAACAGATAAGAGACATCCGACGCAACGGGCAGGCTGTTGACTACGGGTTCCTCCTCGGCCGAAGCGGACAACGCCGCCAGACCGGCCAGCACCGCGACAGTTAAATAAGGCCAACGTCGGCGCCGTCGGCCGGCCAGGGGTGTTTTCATCAGAGTGGACATTCCGCCGGCCGTTAAGGCGAGCGTTTTGAAGATGAAAGAACCCGGCCGCGGATCATCTGGCCGACTGCCCGAGAGCATTTCCGATGAGCGCGTAGAATCAAATTGGCATGGCGTGGACATTGTTCAAGATATCGGTCCATAAGGTTGGAAACTTGAAGATGCCCACACGCATGGTGGAATTATTCCACGTCCGCTTTGGCCGCACGCGCCCCCACGCGGGCCAGAAAATCCTGGTATTCGCCCCAAAGTATCACTTTTTCCGGCCCACCATGAATATGCTCCCAGGGCAGAATCTCATGCTCGGCGCGGGTGCGGTGAGCATGGAACGCCGGGGCGATTCCGGCTTGCTCGAAAGCGCGCAGCCAGAGATCGTAATTGAAGCACTCGTCCCATCCATCCATCCGGGCTCCCAGCCTGTAGGCCGCCTCGATGGCACGTGACAACCGCCGGTCGCCCCGAGCAAACACCGCTTCCAGAACCGAGCGTCGCGGATCATGCAGATGCAGCCGGACAGCCGAGCGATGTTGCCGGGCAGTCTTTTTGAGCAGGTCGCCGGCTTGGTAAAATTCATCGAGAGTTCTCTGTCCCGCCCATTGCAGCGGGGTATGGGCCTTGGGCACCAGCCAACTGACGCTGGCCGTCACCGCCGCCGGAGGGCGGCCGATTTCCTTGCGGACCAGGCTGACCTGCCGGGCCAGATCGAAAACCCCCCGGATGTCGTCCTCGGTTTCCCCTGGAAGGCCGCAGATGAAATATAGCTTCACGTTCTTCCAACCCGCGGCGTAGGCCTGTTTGACCCCCTCCAGAAGATCGACATCTATCACTTTCTTGCGCAGCGCGGCCCGCATTCCCTCGTCGGCCGCCTCCACCGCGATGGTCAGCCCGCTCTTGCGTACGCCACTGACCAGGCCGGGAATCTCGCTCAACATCTTGTCTACCCGCAACGAGGGGATCGAGAGATTCACGTGTCGCGGATGGAATCGCTCGTTGAGCCGCTCGGCGAGTTCCTTCAGATGCGGATAGTCGGCCGTCGAGAGGCTCAGCAGGCCGATCTCCTCGTGGCCCGTAGCCCGCCAGGAAGCCTCGGCAATTTCCATAATTTTATCCACGCTGCGCCAGTGGATCGGTTTTTTCGTGTAGCCCGCATGGCAAAAGCGGCATCGGCGGGGGCAGCCGCGCATCACCTCGATCCCGATCCGGTCATGCACTATCGGTACGTGAGCGACGATCGGCCTCAGGGGCACCGGTAAATCCTCGAAATCGGGACTTTCGCAACGCAAAATAGGTATTTGAGGAAGAAAACCCTCGGGACAGGCGGCGCTGGGCCGCAAGGCCCGGACCGTGCCGTCCGCATGATAGTCGATATCGTACAGACCGGGTGCGTAGACCCATTCGAATCGGCGGGCCAGTTCGAGAATCATGTCCCGCCGCCCGGCCCCTTCCCGCTTCATCCGTTGGCATTCCGCGATGATGGCGGCCATGCTGTGTTCGCCGTCACCGATGACCACCAGGTCCACGAAGTCCGCCACCGGCTCGGGGTTGTCCGCCTGCGGCCCGCCGACCAGCACCAGCGGGTGGCGATCGTCCCGGGCCTCCCGCCGCAGGGGAATCCCCGCCAGATCGAGCATCAACAGCAAATTGGTAAACGTCATCTCGTACTGCAGGGACAGGGCCAGAATATCCGCCTCGCGGACCGGTTGACGGGTATCCCAGGTGAACAGCTCGATCCCGCGCTCGCGCATAACCTGCTCGGCATCGAGCCAAGGAGCGAACACCCGTTCCGCGCAGACCCCCGGCGTATGATTGCACAACCAATAGAGAATCTGGCACCCAAGATGGCTCATTCCAATGCTGTATGTATCCGGAAACCCGACAGCCACCCGTAGCGTCGCCCGTTGCCAGTCCCCCGGCTGGACAAGCTGGTTCCATTCCCCGCCAATGTACTGCCCAGGCCGCTGCACCCGTGGCAACAATTCCTCACGAATTCGGTTACTAAGGTTCATAGGTGTGGCATTATACCGTATCTCCGTACCGCCATGACCCCGAAAAACCGGAATATTCCGGTCGCGATTTCCATCTGCATTCCTCAAGGTATAATCTCTGCGTGAGACGAAGGGATACCAGACTTGAACGGAAGGTTGCGTTGTATGCGGCATGGTTAGTTGCCGCAGCCTTGCATGGCTGCATGCCAACCGTATCCGACGTTCGCCTGATACAGCCGCACATGGATAGGTGGCAGCGCGACCTACAATTGCGTACAGAGCAAGCTTTCTGGTCTCCAAATAAGCAAGCTGAACGTATTCTAGCGGAGTTTCCCCTACCCGGAGCGACCGCTGGCAACCCGATGTATCTGCTGTACCTGCGGATAACGGCCGGAGAGCCCTTACACAAACTGCCTGGCACCCCTTCCGCGCCGGCCAAGGGCTTTTTTATTCAAATTCGCGGAGATCACGCAGGACTAGCCCTGGTAACCGCCGGTACGGTACAGGTCGAAAAGCGTTCCCTGACCTCCGAGGCAGTTCGCCGTTTACGCGTCGATCTTCGCTGCGAGGATGGTACTCGTTTAACCGGGTGGTTAGCCGCCCAACGCGACGACTGGCAATTGACATACTTCGAGAAGCATCGCCGGCCAGCGGATGTCAACATGCTCCAGGAAAGCGGACCTCCTGCTTCAGTTGTATACGGACAGAGTCAACCTGCGGAATAACCGCTGATCCCTGAAGGGTATTCACGAAATCTTAAAGTCATCCATATAAATGCACACAAAGTCCTATCCTGTAAATACTTTCACTTGACATCCGACCCGGTTCAAGAAATACTCTATAGGGAGAGCGGCTGGCGGATTCCTGGCCCGCCAGAATGATCGTCAAGCAGTGTGGCCATGCCGAACTCGATCCCGAGCCGTGTGTTATGTGAGTCTTAGTAACCGGCAGGAATGGATCCCCGGCCTTTAGGGTTATACCGCTTGTATGTTCCCTCCATGTGGTGATCTAGGTGGTTTGCAGGGAGACTGCCCCTTATCGATAATTCGTTGGCATGATACAACGGCCAAAGATGACAGGAGAGCGAAATGGCGGCGAATAAACCGGTTTGGGGCATTGATCTCGGACAGTGTGCGTTAAAGGCCTTTCGTATTCGTTCCGCCGGCGACAAGGTTGAGGTGCTTGACCACGCCTATATAGAACATAAAAAAATTCTTTCGGCTCCCGACGTTGATAGCAAAGCTCTTATAAACGAGACGGTAAGCAAGTTTCTCGACAACCATGAGTTGTCGGGGGAAACTATTGTTGTCGCGGTTCCCGGTCAGAATACCCTTGCCCGCTTCACCAAGTTGCCTCCCGTAGACCGCAAAAAAATCCCAGAAATCGTCAAATACGAAGCCCAGCAGCAAATCCCCTTCGACATGGACGAAGTTATCTGGGATTATCAGGTGTTCGCTGAGGAAGGCTCCCTAGAAACCGAAGTGGGCATCTTCGCCATGCGCCGCGAGCTGATGTACGAACAACTCCGCTTCCTTTCCGAACGGAACCTCGAGCCCGCCGCCGTCCAAGCCAACCCACTGGCCCTGTACAACGCTCTGAAATACGACGGCCTCTGTGGGGACAAGCCGATAGTCATTGTAGACATAGGGGCGCGCAATACGGATCTGATCGTATCCGAGGGCAAGAGCCTCTGGACCCGCAATATCCCCATCGGCGGGAACCATTTTACCGAGGTGTTGCTCAAGACGTTCAAACTTTCCTTCCGCAAGGCCGAGAACCTTAAACGCGAGGCCGCCAAGAGTAAATACGCCCGCCAGATTTTCCAAGCCATGCGCCCGGTATTCGCCGATCTGGTCGCGGAAGTGCAACGTTCTATAGGTTTTTATACATCGTCGCGACGTGGAGTTAAACTCAACCGAATTCTCGCAATGGGCAACGCCTTCAAGATGCCCGGCATGAGTAAGTTCCTCCAGCAAAACCTGGGCATGGAGGTAGTACGCCCTAGCGCGTTTACCAAGCTGGTAACCAGCGAAGCGCCCAACATGCCGCAACTGTTGGATCAGCTCCTGAATTTTTCCGTAGCCTATGGTCTGGCCCTGCAGGGTCTTGACTTGGGGCCGATGACCAGCAATCTGTTGCCTACGGAAATCGCTCGGCAAGTCGTCTGGCGGAAAAAGACCCCTTGGTTCTACGGGGCCGCCGCCTGCTTGGCCTTGTCGGCAGCTATTGTGTGGGGACGTAATATCATGGACCACCGCGTCGTCAGCGCGGCCAAGGCGGAACAAGCCCGGGCCAGTTTCACCCCCCCGGAAAAAGATGAGAATGAAAGATTTGTGCGCGATCCTGACGGCCGACTCCGAATCGACCCGAGGGCGCGGACGATCCTTGAGCAAGGGCCCAGGACTGGAAAAGCAACCAGTGATGCCCAATCGCTAATGGCAGTAAATCAGTATTTCCAACAGATCCTTTCCGATATTAAAACCGTCAATCAACCTCTCATAGCTGAAACTGAAGAGTTGGCGAAGCTGCAGGCTGAAAAAACAGTATGGCCCTTGATCCTCAATATGCTCCTGGATTCGCTGCCAAAACCGGTTACCCGGTCGGATCAAGCACTGATAGAGGCGGTATCTCAAGGGCCGCAAGCGTATAAACAATTGATTGATTCAGATCCGGAAACATTTAAACGCGGCAATCGCCGGCTAATCTTTCTTGAAAACATCAGATCCACCTATGCAACTGATGTACTGGCCGAATTTAAACGGCAGCAAAGTTCGTCCGTGACGCCGGCGGGTGGTGGCTTAGCCCGTTCTGGAGCGATGCCCAGCAGAATTAGCAGGGCCGAAACCGTGGAGCCCGAGGGGCCCACCCATCCCGGATTTGTGCTGCGTATTTCTGGGCACACCCCAAATTCCGGCGGCGCTACCTTCTTGATAAACACTTTTATTACCGCCCTTCGCCAACAATCGCGTAAGGGCCTCTACGTCGATCCGCAAATGGTCCAAGTGCCAAGACTGATGCCGATCAGATTAGAGCGTACTTCGCGGGGGTCTGGTCCCGGGATTATGAGTGAACAGGAAATCGGCGGCATGGACCCCGTCACGGGTGAGTCGATCATGGACGACTATACTTTCGAAATTCTCATGGGCGTAGTTTACGGTGATAAGACAGACGAGGGCACGGCTTCGCCTGCATCGGAGATATTTGACGGTGAAGAGGCTGAGTGACCCGAGAAACTCTATCCTTGCGAGGACTTGCACCCGCCGGGACGATATGACCATTGATAAGAACCTGGCCGCGGCCAATAACGGCGACCATAAAGGACATCGGCAAGCATGAAGAAGATAATCGACTGGATCAAGAGCAATCTGGCAATCGTAATCTCCAGCCTAGTAGCGGCCGTCGCTATTATCTGCCTGGTATTGGGAATGATGGATAATAAGGTTTTGGAGGTATTGCAGGCCGATACCCCTCTGGTCAATAACTTGACCAGTCTCAGGCCGATAAATGAAAGCATGATTATCGTCGCTCTGGCCGAGCAGGAGAAGCAACAGAGACAGCTACAGGATATTCTCACTAAGCTAAAAACCTCGACAACATATAAGCCTCTCATCGATACAGTTTTCCCCACCATGACTGAAATCAATAAGCTGCGAGCACCACACGATTTTCGAAAGGCTTATCGAGAAAAACAGCTATCGTTTCTTTCTCTCTTGAATGCCAAGGACCGGGTTTCTACATCTCGAACCGATGGTCTAGCGCCTGGATTCCGGCCGAGACGCGCGGACAACGAGGATTTCGGTCGTACCCCCATCCGGCGGGAGGATGGCGGCCGTGGTCCGCTTGCACGAGGCGAATCTGGGGAGCATCGCCCCCCCCTATCGTCCACGGGGAGATTACAAGCCTCCCGAGACGATATGATTCATGCCCAAGGCATTTCTCTCTATACAAACATAAGCAATCTGGATTCCCGAAACCCGGCGGTCAAGGAGGTCACCGAGGGCACCGGGCCGCTAACGATCGAGCAAATGTGGATGGCTCAGGTTTCTCTTTGGATCCAGGAAGACTTGGTTGAAGCCCTGCAACGCACTAACGCAGAAGCCGCGGACAAGCTGTCCATGGATAATCGTTGGGTGGGCTATCTGCCGGTCAAGCATCTGAAGGATTTCAGCATGGAGGGCTCCTATCGGACATCAGCCGCGGATAGCGGCATCAGTCGCGGGGGCGGGCGCGTCCAAGAGGTTTTCATAGGCCCAAGACCATCGAGTGTTGATACGATCCGCTTCAATCTTACTTTGGTTGTCGAGGCCAATGCTCTTCTTCAGGTTATTGAGGCAATATCACAACAAGGGTTTTATACCCTTTTGCATCCCTCCAGCATCACCGCAGTCCCCGCGACAACGGCTCTTTCCGGATATATTTACGGCTCGGCTCCAGCCGTTGAGATTGAGATGCTCTGGGAAGTCTGCTTACTGCGCAGCGCCTATGAATCTATAATGCCCCAGTCGATCAAGGATATGTTAGATTCGGGCACGACCGGCATGGAAGGCCGGGAATCATTCGGTGGTTTCGCCGGACCACGGTGAGGTGAAACGCAATTTTGGCAGGACGCGTGTGGACCGATCCCGAGTTGGGCAACCCGGAGTGACTTGGAGTTGTGAACTACGAATCCCGTGTTACTGATTACGTTCCCTTTGTGCCCTGCTGGCATTGACGGGCAACGCTGTTTATTCAAGGAAAGCCGATAATGGCCAAACAGAACGTCAACTTCATCCAGAGGCATGTGGAAAAACTTATCGTCGGCGCGACCGGTGCTGTTCTGCTGGCAACCATTGTGTTCTACGCAGTCCAGACCCCCAATGTGGCTACGGTGGGCAGTACGAAACTGAGCCCAGGGGCATTTTACCAAGAAGTTGAAGAAAAAACCGTTGGCGCGCTGGAACGAATGAAATCCGCCCGTCCGGACGACTCCCTGCTCTCACCCTTGCCGGAAAGTATCGCGGAGATCACGGACAATAAACTGAATATGCCAGCTCCGCTGGTTACGGCTTGGATTCCCCCCAACCCCGGCCTAGGCGAAATCGGCCCGGCAGACGGACCAGTCGAAAAAATCCATTTAGCCGAAATTCTATCCCCGAGTCGTCCAACGCTCACCACTGGGCGCGGGTTAGCGGCCTTGCCTGAGCCAAGCAAGCTGCTGCTTCTCCAAACCGGTTTCGGAGGCATTGGCAGAGAAGAGAGTCCACGCGGAGGGACCAGGGGGGGGGCGGCCTCTTTTGGTATTGATTCGCCTATCAAGGATTGCTATTGGGTGACGGTGATTACCGCCCTGTTCTATAAGGAGCAGATCGATCTGTTCAAGAAAGCGGAATACCACGACGATCGAAGTATTTTTTCCGTTGCGGGCTTTGACGTTGCCCGCCAAGAACTGCTGCCCGACGGCCAGTGGGGGGCGGACACGATCGTCACCCCCTACCGGTCGAAAGATATTATCCCTTCCGACATCCTTCTGCGTCGCCAGGAAGACGGCAGCTATGTGTTCGATCCGCCAACACAAGAGATCCGGAATAGTTACCTTGCCGCCGTTCAGGCTGGAAGCAGTGGAAACGATACGTTACGTCCGCCTTTTGCTACTTATTTGACCGAAGCCTATCGTGCCGAATGGAAATTGCCCGATGTCCTGCCCGGCATAAATGTCGATTTATCTCTTTATGCTCAGGAATCACGCCCCTTGGCCAGATTCTCCGAGGCTCCTTCTGGAGATGCCCGGGACACTCGGACCGCACGCCGAGCAGACCCCGGGCGCACCCCGGCCGCCGGGGACGAACGGACCCAGAGAAGACTGCTTGCTCGGAAGATGGAGGAAGCCCAAAAGGCCCTCGATGAACAACGCTTCCTCGATGCGGAAATACTGCTGGACGACATCGAAAGAGACCCCGCCGCCGAGGAGCAACTGATTCGCGAAGTCCGCACTTTACGACTTAGATACGTGAACGAGTTTCGTACTGCCCGGGCGGCGGTGGCCCCGTCCACACAGGTTCGGGACGTACCCGTCGAACCGGCGTGGGTCAACGATACGACCGTTATGCCGGGGCGAACCTATCGTTATCGCATGCGCGTCTTAGCCGTTAACAACTACTTTGGGTACCAGATTCCCTTGGCTAATCCCAATGAAGCCACGAAGCTCCTTCTTGCTGGCGCATGGTCCGAATGGTCTTTGCCCGTCACTGTTCGTAACGACACATATCTGATCCTGGACCGCGTGACCACCCCCCCCCCTCTGGCCAGGGTCGAGGTTTATCATTGGGCGAACGGGATCTGGTCTTCCGGCAGGACCGAAGTCGGCATTGGACAGCGTATCGCCCTGGCCGGCAGCGGGTTCAATTTCGAATACGACGGCATCATCGTAGATATACAGCCGGAACGGCCCTTTTGGCAGCGCGTAGAACGAGACAATGTCTTTAGCGTGCGACAACGAACTTCTGCCACCATTACCGCAGTTAATTCCCGCGGCGAGGTCAGTGAGCACATTGCTCTTGAGGATCGGGGGGTCAAAAAAACTATAGAGGACGAGAGACAGGCATTACTAGATGCTCGCACCGGAGGTGGAGTGAGCCCCGGTCCACGCAGAGGCGAACGTGATGGATTCAGGGAGAGGGATTAAGGGAGAAGTGAACGGTAGTGGTATCAGCTTGTGTTTGAGGTCCAGAACGGCCCCATCGGTTGCATCGTCTAGGTTGTCCCAAATCGCCATCGGCAGAAATCTATCGAGGCGTAAGGATCAGGCGGATGGTATGCGTGCGGTACACGGGCTGTCGTAGCTTGTGCGTTCGTCAATAATGGGTGATAGTTGTGGCTCTTGCGCAGTGACGCCTGTGGCGAAACAGTGGAGTAGCGTTTCCCTACACGGCGGCATTGACGATACTAGCCACCATCTGGCTACAGTACTATGGTACTATTTGTGCCCGCGGGAACATTGCGCATACTTCGGCCTGTTATTTGCGGGATAAGCTGGGCCTAGCAGAGTGGCTTCGCAAAATCCGAAGGTCTCTGAGGCGGCAGAGAGTAGATGCCGGATTTAGGCCCTTACACCGAAACTTCTCTGCGTTTTGCGCGCATGTTATCCGGTATCAAGCGGCCGGTCGAGCAAGGGCTTGGGGATAGTGATCATCATGAATCGCCAGGATAGCGGACATCATCGC
>JAAYCU010000263.1 GCA_012729595.1 Phycisphaerales bacterium | reverse complement strand
GGGCTGGAATCCGTCAAAATCGAACAGACCCCAGTCTTCCCGTTTCTGGCTCATCCGCATGAGCCGGCCACGGGCGAGTTCCAACGGCAGGTTGTAGACTTTGTCGCGCTCGACCAGACGGGAGGTCTCGAGCATGAGGTTGCCGCACCCGGCGACCGGCCAAAGGATAGCCAGCCCGGCGGGCCCCTCCGCCTTCTTCTGACAGGTCAGAAGCGAGCCATTGAAATCAATGTCCGCGCGTAGGGGTACGCCGTCACTGCCAATCACGTAAGAACCGGCGAGCGATATCTCCCGGCCCGAAGCACCGTTTTCATCAACCGCGAAGCGAAGCATGAGCGATCCCGATAAGAAGTATGTATGATTCCAGGGGTCCGGCCCGGGAAAGCTTTCAAAGCCCGAGGCCGAAATCGCTCTGTGGGTCGCGGGTCTCGCGCCCTCTGCTTGTGCTCCTCGGCAAAAAAAACGCGTCCAGACCTCCTCCAGTTTTCCCCCACTGTTCAATCATTACCGCGGACCGAAAGTCCCGACTAGTCCCAACCGCCTGGCGGTAACGACCCCGCAGTCTATTGTATCGCACTGCAAACCTCAAGTCGGGGTGGTCGGTAAGGTTTATAACCAGCGGATTCGCAGTGTCTTCCTGCCGGATGCTATCAGCATAGATCCGGCGGCGGTTCACGTCTCCAGGCCGGCCTGCATTGACTGTAGTTCTGCCGTCGGGAGTTGCCCTGCGATCAGTGGCCTCGCGGCCCCTGGCCGGATGGTTCAGCCGGCGGGATCTCTGTGGGCTCTATCTGCGATTGCGAGTCTGCGTGGATGTATCCCTGGCACACCCGCCCAGCCAAGCTCGTTGATGGTGGCAAACCTCGGCGAGTTAAGCCCACGTTCGCATCTCTAACCATCTATGAAGACACCATTTATGTATTGGAGGCCAGGTTGTTGAAATTTGGTTCGATTAGCTATTGAGCTTCAGTCTCAATTAGGTATGATGTCGGCCTGGTGGAACTGAGACTCAGTCTCAGGCAAAAAGGTCTTTGAGTGGGAGGAGTTTCGTGACACAAATTGCAGGAGCACACGCCAGCAGCGACAAAGTTAGAGAGCAGCAGGCTGGAGGTCGACAGACCGCAATACCAGTTGTTCGGGCATTTTTTAAAATGCCCGGACGAGGGTTCACCCTAATCGAGGTTATGGTGGTGGTGGCGATCATTGCCTTACTGATTTCCATTCTCCTGCCATCGCTGGTGGCTGCCAAACGACAAGCTCATGCAGCTATGTGCCTGAGCAATCAGAAACAGATCGGCATAGGGTTGTGCGGCTATGTTCTTAATAACAAGGATCGCTACCCGAAGCACTCATCACCGTCGAGCGCGGTGCCCCGGACTCGCTGGCCGGACTACATGCATGCGTACATGAAGGATACGGAGGTCTACACGTGCCCTAGTCTGAGCGAGCGGCAGGAGCGGGACTTCAAGAAGCCGTTTGCCCACACCGTCGACCGCGCAACCGGCGCGGAAACAGGGGCGACCAGGTATCACGGCGGCTACGGCTACAACTTCCAGTATCTGGGCAATGCCCGGACGAAAACAGGAGGTCAGGCCCTTGCTGAATGGGCGGTGCCGTACCATGCCACGCTGTCTGAGATCCGGATGCCCGGCAACACGCTGGCGGTGGCCGATACGCGAGGTTCGCGAAAGGGTGATCTGGCCAGGGAGCCCGGGGAGGGAAGTGCCGCAGTATACGTCGTCGACCCGCCGCTGGGCAGCGAGAAGCTAGGCTCGCGGGGCAGTCGAGGGAACAGCAATCCAGCCACTGGGAACATGTGGTACGAGGGCGGCACGGAGATAGATGAGGAAGAGAAGTTCCGCAGCCGGCC
>JAAYCU010000262.1 GCA_012729595.1 Phycisphaerales bacterium | reverse complement strand
TTTGCTCTCCAGGTATGGGTTTTGACCTTGCCCCCGCATCGGCCCCTGTATATGCTTTGCTTGGGGGGGTGTCAAGAAATGGCCTAGAGCGCGTCCGTCCGGAGGAGTATCCGCATATCACAAGCCCGGATTCGGTACAGTCTGAGCCGTTTATGAAAGTGATTCAAGGCAATGAACCGGATATCCTGGCCTAACCGTATTACCCTGACTCGCATAGTTCTGGTGGTTCCTTTCGTCATGGTTTTGATGTATCTGCAGGATCCGGAGTGGTCCGACTGGGCCCGCTGGGCCGCTTTGATTATTTTTGCGGTGATGGCTCTCACTGACGGTTTGGACGGATATCTGGCCCGCAAACTAAACGCCGAATCCGCCGCCGGGAAAATCCTCGATCCGCTGGCCGATAAAATCCTCATATTTTTTTCGGTGATCCTGCTTGCCCATCCCGGTACTCATGTCGAAGGCGCGCTGCTGCCCGTCGAGGTTGCGATTATTGCAGTAGGCAAGGATCTTATCGTGGTGATCGGCTTCTGTGTTATTTATTTCTCAACATCGAGAGTCTATGTCGATCCCCGCAGGATCGGAAAATGGTGTACTCTTGCCCAATTATTGATGATTATTGTCGTTCTGCTCGCGCCCGATTTGCCTCAATCGCTTAAGCCTCTTCCGTCCTTGCTCTGGTGGGCCGCTTCCATTCTGGCGGTTGGAACCGTTATCCGTTATTTCCAGTTGGGACACCGTTTCGTTCTGCAGCATGAATCCGGCGGTCGCCCATGAATATGCCTAAGCATCTAATAGGTATGCACTTAAGTATGGTCAGAGGATTTCTTGTGATCAGTGCGGAAAGTGTAAAAAATACGCATTGTGCCTGTTTTTTGTGTTGCATAATCCAAAGGGTATTGTACAATGAAGGTTGGTTCGTGTGGGTACTACCCCGGCTTCACCTACACGATTCCGAGAGAGGGTGCAAAGAAGTAAGGAAGCACTGAAGTTTCAGGGAAAGAAGCGCTAGAGGAAAGAAGCAGAGAATCAGGAAAGAAGCGAAAGAGGAAACGGAAAGAAGCAAGAGAGAATCGGGAAAGAAGCTGGGGAAGAGAGGCGTAGCGACGCTTCTCTTTTTTTGCGCATAAAAACCATCATTTCATGGATGGCGTTATCGGACTCGCAAGGATGCCCGGGTTATATAGCGCGCCGCTCCCCACGTTGTGAATGATTCTGACAAGCTTTTTCCGGATTCAGCGCTATGCATCCTTTCTGGCTCTCCTCCATCGGTAGGCCATCTTCTAAATTTTGGGTTATTGGGTCTATGTTGTTTTTAGCCGGTGACCCTGCGATGGCGGCCGTGAGCTTTTGGGTAGGCAAGGCGAATGCGTCGGGGCCGGTCGCCAGACCGGCGAAATACTTACAGGCTACCTCCCCGCTGGTCCTTACCCAGTACAACTTCGACCAGTACGACCAAGGGCAGGAACTATTCGGCCACGAACTCGGTGGATTTGTAATTACGACAAATCCCGCTTCGGCCAAGGTCTTAGCCCGACGGGATACCGTGGTCGGGGCTTTGCCTGCTTCCGAACCCATGGCCGTTTATATGGCGGCTTCGTCCAATCGTATGACGCGGATTATGATCAATTTCAGTGAGCCGGTCAGCAGTGTGGGGTTTGTATTGATGGGGCAGGATTCCCTCCGTTTGACCGTAGCAGGGCCCAGGGGTGAATCGACTTGTACCATTCCCCAGCTTGCGTACGCCGGATGTCGTCGCTGGGTCGGTATGGGGGGCGGTGATGAGGAAATTTACGGCATCTCTCTGGAAATCGAAGCGGGTAAGGAATTCGGCATGGATGATCTGGAAATCGGCCGACATGCCCCCGAGCCAGGTGGGCTGGCCTTGGCCGTGCTCATGTTTGTCATGTGGTCCAAGGTCCGGACTAATTCGCAAGACTTCCGCGGGAAGCCATGAGGTTGCCTCCGCCCATGCACCGTTGGTCGATCTCGCCGCGGGCGGCGACTCGCCTGCAATGCCGACTGGCCGAGCGTATTCGATGTGATCCTCTGCCGACGAACATACGCTTTGTCGCGGGTGCCGATCTTGCGTTCAGCGCTGACGGCCGCCGGTGTCTAGGCGGGGTTGTGCTCTACGATTTGAAGGAACGCCTGGTGATCGAGCAGACTTTAGCTTGGCGGCCCACCCGGTTTCCTTATGTACCTGGGCTGTTGAGTTTTCGCGAGGCGCCTGCAGTTCTTGCTGCCGTCCGCAAGCTCAAAGGCATTCCTGACGTTTTTATACTTGATGCTCATGGTGTGGCTCATCCTCGGCGTATGGGGTTGGCGGCCCATATAGGCTTACTCATGGATCGCCCCACTATCGGCTGCGCCAAAAGCCGGCTTTGCGGTCGACACGTGGATCCGCCTGCCCAGGTAGGCCGCTCCACTCCCTTGATTGATCGGAATGAAATTGTTGGCGCTGTTCTGCGTACCAGGCCGGGGGTCAAGCCGGTGTACGTCAGTCGCGGACACCGGGTGACTCTAGTTGACGCGGTCCGGGTCGTGATAGCCTGCGTCGGTCGCTATCGATTACCCGAGCCCACGCGACAGGCCCACATCCTGGTCCCCCGCCATCGTCACGATGGCTGATGGAAGTATGACTTGTGGGGGGCTATACTGGTTTTTGCATTGCATCTCGGTTCGTCGTTCGAGCCGGTGGGCGAGGCGGATCGGTCGGGAAAAGATGACATCAGAGCAACCACGAACTGAAACAAGCTCACATTCGCCGACGACGGACAGCGGCACCGTTGGCGATCTTGGGGAGCGCGAACCGATTAATGCCCCTGTCGGAGAGCCGCACGTTTTCTTGAAGTTGGCGATTGACGATTCGGTGGATTCCCTGGATGCGCTCTGGAAGGCCTGCGACGAGGCGTCGATCGACTGTTACGCTCGCGAACAATACCCGCAGGCCGAAAGGTTGATGCAAACCGCCGTGCAGCTCGCCGAAACCTTCGGACCGTCCGATTTACGTTTGGCGACCAGCCTCAACAATATGGGCGAATATTCTCGCCACCTCGGTCGCTACGCCCAGGCCGAGGCTCTGTTCTCGCGCTCTCTCGACATTCGTGAGCAAGCTCTGGGACCGGAGCATCCGCATGTGGCCGTCACGCTCAATAATCTCGCGACTCTGCATAATGATCGAGGCGAGGTCGCCGCCGCCGAGCCTTTGTACAAAAGGGCGATCGCCATCTATGAGCAAGCCTGTGGTCCCGACCATCCCGATGTGGCCACCGCGCTGAATAATCTCGCTGGCCTGTATTGTCGGCAGGGTCAATACGTTACCGCCGCGCCTTTGTTGCAGCGGGCCCTGGCCATTCGCGAACAGGATCTGGAACCCAACCACCTGGAGGTGGCGGCCAGTCTCAACATTTATGGCGAGCTCTGCCGTATGCTAGGTCGCTATGACGAGGCCGAACGGTTACTCGTCCGGGCCCTCGAAATTCGCCGTGAAAAGTTCGGGGTGGCCCACCCGGAAGTGGCGACCGTTGTCAATAATCTGGCCTTGCTCTACAAGAATCGCGGAGAATTGGACAAAGCCGAGGTACTGTACAAGAAAGCCTTGGATATTGACGAGGCGACCCTCGGCCCCGATCATCCGGACACCGCTGTTGATCTGGCCAACCTCGCGGCCGTCTATCGGGCTCGAAAACGATTCAGCGAGGCAGAGTGTTTACTCCAGCGGGCGCTGTCCATTCGTAAGCATTGTGATGGCGCCGATCATCCCGACGTGGCCGCGACGCTGAATGCTCTGGCCGAGGTTTATCGGCTCAGCGGACGGGGTGGTGAGGCGGAATCGCTTTATCGACAAGCCATGCAGATCACCGAAAAGCAACTCGGCCCCGATCATCCCGTCCGGGCCGCAGTGCTGAACAATTATGCCCTGTTGCTCGTTCAGGAGCGTAAGTTTACCGAAGCCGAATCCCTTTATCGACAGGCCCGGAATATTTACGAAAAAGCCTTCGGTCCGGACCACTCGGCCACCGTCACTGCCCGCAAAAACCTTGCGCGCCTGCTGGGCAAAATGAATCGCTTTGCCGAAGCTGCGGCCTGTGATCCGACCGTGGCCGCTCCGCCAAACGCCGGAAAAGACGGATAGCACGTTGGGTGGCGGCTGCGGCGATGCGATGAGTGCGATAACCGCGCCCAAAAATACTTGGTCCCGTATAGTCCGCCGTAGCGTGGTGTGCTGTTCAGTGGTTATTTCATGCCGCCGAGGGGCTGAGCCTGCCGTAGACCACTTGCTCTGGTTCGCGGACCGCTACTTCCGCAAGACCGCTATCCCAGACGATCTCCACGTTTCGTGCATCGTAAAGACAGCGAGGAGATACGTAGCTGCGGCCCAGGAACGGAAGAGTGTCGTAAGGAATATCGATGCGTCGCTCATGGTCCGAGGCAATGATGAGTTGCGGGCAGTAGAGTCTTTCGGTATCAGGAGTGAATGTTACGTCGTAACGCTTGCCCTCGAATCTACGGCAGTTGTCGATAACCTGCTTGGTATAGTCCGCATCCCATTCGGTACACCGAAGGATCACCACGCGATCCGCCTCCTTGCAGACGTCGAAAAAGGTACTTTTCGTGTAGTGATCTTTTGTCATCTCCGCGACCTCGAATACCTCGTTATCGCCTTTGGCGACACAGAGGGCGCAGTGCGCGAAGGCGCCAGGTACGATTAGAGAAAGAAGTTTGCGACGGTCTACGCTGAGAATAATGTCTCCCGGATGCAGGAGGCTGTAGCCGCGCTTGTACTGCCAGCCACGAATGGCGGCATAGTAATTGCTGAAGCGCATGTAAGGCAGAATTCCCAGGACAAAGAACTCGAACAATCGGGTCTTCATGAATTTGGTGATAAGGGCGTTCCTGATTCCCTTGAGCATTGATGCCATTCCATTCAATATAGAAATCTAAATCTCATACGAAGCGCCCGCTTGGCTCCTCGGGCGGAGTCATTCTGCACTCCGGAGGCCGCGGGACCGCCCACGACTAATGGACAAACAGCATACTCACCGAGCCCGGCTTATTCAAGAATCGGGACCATGAAGCTATCCCTGAGTGATGCTACTCCGGCAACGTTTCCCCAAGGGCGGCACAGATGGCCTCCAGGTCGTCGGCGACTTTTTTGGGGGGGTTCGAGCAACGGCCGGTGGGGGTGACCGCCGGCGGGGGGGTGATCTTTTTCATGTCGATACCGGTATGGTATTTGACGGTGGCGTCCGGATCCTTGAGTTCATGACCGGTGAGGATGCAGACCACCTGTTCGTCAGGTGAAATAATCTGCTCTTCCATCAGGCGGTGCAGGCCGGCGACGGTGGCCGCGCTGGCCGGCTCGCAGCCGAAACCGTAACGGCCGATAAGGGCCTTGTATTCGAGGATTTCCTCGTCGGACACCTCGCGGACCAGGCCGTTCATGATGTCCAGGGCCCGGATGGATTTGGGTAGGTTGACCGGCCGGGATATCTCGATGGCCGACGCAATGGTATGCGGCAGGTAATGGCTTGCGTCCATCGACGCATAGAGGTTATCGACCTTGGACTGGTCATAACGGCCGCCGTTCCAGCGGAGATTCTTGTTCTCGAACAGTTCGTAAAGGGTGTTGGCCCCGGTGGCGACGATGACGGCCAGACGCGGGATGCGTTTGATCAGGCCGAGTTCTTTGAGCTCCGTGAAGGCCTTACCAAAGGCGCTGCAGTTGCCGAGATTACCGCCGGGGACGACGATCCAGTCGGGCACCTCCCAGCCGCGGGCCTCGAGCACGCGGTACATGATGGCTTTCTGGCCTTCGAGCCGGAAGGGGTTGACCGAGTTCATCAGGTAAATACCGAGCTTGTCGGCCACCTGGCGGACGCGGCGCAAGCAGGCGTCGAAGTCGCCCTCGATCTGGAGGGTGAGGGCCCCGTAGTCGAGGGCCTGCGAGAGCTTGCCGTAGGCGATTTTGCCCGAGCCGATGAACACGATGCCCTGCATGGGGGGGTCGGTTTTGTGGGCGAACATGGCCATCGAGGCCGAGGTGTTGCCCGTGCTGGCGCAGGCGATGCGCTTACGGCCGACCATGCGGGCTAGGGTAAAGGCGGCGGTCATGCCGTTATCCTTGAAGCTGCCGGACGGGTTAAGCCCCTCGTACTGAAGGAAAAGGCGGCCGGGCTTCATCCCGATCTCGCGGGCGAGCAGGTCGTTTTCCTCCAGAAGGGTGCGGCCTTCGCCGATGGTGACGATGCTGTCGTTGGGGGCGAAGGGCAGCAGTTCGCGAAACCGCCAGATTCCGGAGAAATCGAGCCGGGCCTCGGCCCGCAGGCCCTTGGTGCTCCAGCGATGCTCGAAGAAATCGAGGGCCTTGGGGACGGCCACCCGGTCCCAACAGTATTCTACGTCGAGCAGGGCGCCGCAATCCGGGCAGTTGAACACAATCTGCTCAAGGCCGAATTGTTTCCGGCAGTCCGGATTGATACATACTTGATAGGCTTGTTCATGGTTCATAAGAAAGCTCTCGGTTGTTAGCTATCTGCGACTCGTGATCAGTATTCAGTAATCCGCGATCAGGGTTCTTCGGCACAGCCTGCCCAATATAGGGGAAACGGTGTTGGCGTCAAAGGCGATCAACCCGGCCGCGGCGGCGGTCCTGTTCCTGCTGGATACGGGTGGCGTCGGCCAGTATCTTCTTTTCCTTGCGGGTAAGGCTGGCCAGCCCCTGTTCGTGGACCTTGGCCAGAATGCGGTCCACCTCTTCCCGCTGGGCGGCGAGTTTTTGCTGTCTTCTTTCCCAAGCGCCCTGACGGCGGCGGTTAACAAGTTTTGTTAAATAGGATTCGGATGAACCGGGAAAGAGGCCTGCGGTCGGTCGGCCTGCGCGCCCCGGCCGCGTGCCCCAGGCGTAGAAAAACGCCAGGCCGGCCAGGGCGCCGGCGATGTGGCAGATTTCGCCGCCAAGGTTGGGTACCGCGCCCGGAGTAATTATGTTGAACAGCAAGATACCCAGCACGATCAGCCCGAAAACACGGATGGGAACGGGAAAGATGAAGAGAATAACCTGGATATGCGGAAAGAAGATAACGGCGGCCATTAGCAGGCCGTAAACCGCTCCGCTGGCCCCGATGAGCGGCGTGGCTTGATAGACAGGGTTCATTAAGGGAAGGAACAGGTAGGCCAAGCCGCCGACGATCCCACAGAAGAAATAGAATCTCAGAAGTCGGGAGGATCCGAACGATCTTTCAAATTCACTGCCGCAGACATACAGGCCGAGCATATTCATCAGTAAGTGCCAGGTGCCGCTATGGAGGAACATATAAGTGATCGGCTGCCAGACCATCAGAGATTTCATGCCGTTAAGGCTCAGACCGAAAAAACGATGAAAGGAAAAAGCCGGCCAGTTCTGGCTCAGGGCGTCTAGAAAATAAACGGCTACATTGGCGATCAGCAACCAGGTGACGACGGTAGAGGGGCGACGGAAAGCCAAGCGCATGGACGGCGGGCCAGCGCTGTTATAATCGGAATATGGCCTATCTTGCCAACTCATGGGTTGCCTTTCAGCCGGTTAGACCAGAGGGACAGAGCGGCGATGGTTTTACCGTCGATGATGCGGCCGTCGTGACAGGCGGCGAGGGCGTCAGCGACAGCCATGGGTTCGACACGGATTCGCTCGGTGGCCTCAAGACGCTGCGGGCCGGCGGTCAGATCATCGGCGACAAAAATGTACATCAGCTCGGTGGTAAACCCGGGAGACGTATAGAACCTCCCTACGGGTTCCAGATGGCCGGCATGATAGCCGGTTTCCTCCTCGAGTTCACGGGCGGCACAGGCCTCGGGCGACTCGGAAGGTTCAAGAGTGCCGGCGGGTAATTCGAGAAGCTCGGAATCCACTGAAAACCGGTAGTTGCGGATCAGCAAGACGTTTTGAGGATCAAGCAGGGGGACGATGCAGACCGCCCCGGGGTGGACTACCAGTTCGCGACGAACGGTTCCCCGGCCTGGGACATGTTCTTCCCGGCGCTCGACGCGGAATTTCCTGGCTTGCAACAGAATCTCGCTCATGGAACACGTATTCCTCGCTGCCTGTCTCCCGACTGATCCGGTACCACGGCATCGGCTATCATATCGATTGGGCTGTGAAAAAAAATGGTCGCCCGCTGATAGCATGGATTTTTCCACTTGCTTTCAGATAGCTGATGGACGATAATTTAAGATTGGTAGTAAAGATCGGGGTTGGCTAAAAAACGGCCCGGTCGCCCAAATACATACTCGGGCCACTCGATGCATTTTCCTGTGTATGGAGAATGTGGCGAGGCCGGTAATGCCGGCAGTGCTCAACCATCGGGGCAGGCGGTGCCTCCGATGGATTAACCATGGCAACCTATTGGAAAGGAGAAAACCATGGCCAATAAGCCGCTCCCTGCCGGTTCTGCGCCTTCCGCGGACTCCCTTAAGACGCAAATGCCGGCTCGTAAAGTAGTTAAGAAAACCGGTGCCGGCATTCTTCATGATATTCTCGTCGAGGAAGGTGTCGAGGTAATCTTCGGTTACGGAGGCGGGGCGATTATGCCCACCTTCGACCAATTTTATAAAAGCCCCGTCCGGTTTATTTTGACTCGCCACGAACAGGGTGCGGGGCACATGGCCGACGGCTATTCGCGGGCCACCGGAAAAGTGGGGACGGCCATCGTCACCAGCGGGCCGGGGGCCACGAACCTGACCACGGCCCTGGCCACCGCCTACATGGATAGTATTCCGATGGTCGCGATCAGCGGCCAGGTGGCAACGGCCGCCATCGGTAACGACGCCTTTCAGGAGGCGGACGTGGTTGGTGTTACCCGACCGGTTACGAAACACAATGTTCTGGTCAAGGATGTCCGCGATCTGCCGCGGACGATCCGCGAGGCATACTTCATCGCCCGGACTGGTCGGCCAGGCCCGGTATTGGTCGACCTGCCCAAGGATGTGCAGGTGGCGGCCTTGGACATCGAGGATGACGGCGAGCTGAATCTGCCTGGTTATCGCCCGCGCAGCAAGGGAAACATGCGGCAGATCAGATTGGCCGCCGAAGCCATCAACGCCGCCGAACGTCCGGTGCTGTACGTCGGCGGGGGGGTGATTCTGGCCGAAGCGGCAGAGGAGTTACGGCAACTCGCCCGCCAGGGCAACATTCCGGTGACCACCACGCTGCTGGGGATGGGGGCGATCGATGAGTTGTCCGACGAGAAGCTGGCCCTGCACATGTTGGGTATGCATGGCAGTGCCTACGCCAATTATGCGGTGCAGGGTTGTGATTTGCTTATCGCTGTCGGGGCCCGTTTTGATGACCGGGTTACCGGAAAGCTGGAGACGTTCGCTCCTCAGGCTAGGATCATTCATATAGATGTTGACCCGTCGAGCATCGCCAAGAGCGTTGAGGTGGATATCCCCGTGGTGGGCGATGCCCGCGAGGTGCTGCTGGAAATGATTCCGCTTATCCGGTATAGCGAGCGGGCCGCATGGTTCGAGCAGATTTCCCGATGGAAACAGCGTTATCCATTCACCTATCAGCAGAAAGATGATGCGATCAAGCCGCAGTATGTGATCGAGCAGCTCAGCCGCCTTACCGAAGGCCAGGCAATCATCGCTACCGGCGTGGGGCAGCACCAGATGTGGGCCGCCCAGTTTTACCGTTGGCGATTCCCGCGGCAGATGATCACCAGCGGCGGACTTGGAACAATGGGATACGGGTTGCCGGCGGCGATCGGCGCGGCAATCGGTTGTCCAAATCGCCCGGTGATCGATATTGACGGAGACGGCAGCTTCCTGATGACCGCCAATGAGCTGGCTACCGCCGCGCAATATAACATCCCGATCAAGGTGGTGATTTTGAATAACCATTTCCAGGGAATGGTGCGCCAATGGCAGGAGTTGTTTTTCGAGAAACGTTACACGGCCACCGAGATGGTGAATCCGAATTTCGCCCGACTGGCCGAGGCATATGGTTGCAAGGGCTTGGAATTACGCGACCCGAAGGACGTGCCCGGGGTGCTCGAGGAGATGTTGAATACGCCGGGACCGGTGGTAGTTGATGCCCATGTCGCGCGGGAGGAAAATGTGTACCCGATGGTGGCGGTGGGCAAGAGTCTGCACGAAATGGAGATGGGCGGGCTATCTTGACGGACTACCTGATAGAGGGTGGTGTTCGTGGTCGAAGAACCGAACAATCAGTCGGCAGCAGCTACGGGCGGTGGTGAACCGCGGGCCCCACGGCGCTTGTGGCCGGCCTTCCTGGCCCTGCTACGGACCCGGATCGTTACCGGGATTCTTATTGTCATTCCCATCTTGGTTACCTGGTATGTGGTATCCTTCGTTTTCAATACCATGCGGATGGTGACCGAGCCGGTAGCCTGGAAGATCGCGCGGCAGGTGCAGGAAGGGCAACCTCTCAATCTATTGCCGCAAGGCAGTGGTCGGATGGAACGCGAGCTGATTAGCCGGGTCTTGACCAGGGCGGTGGAGCAGGATATGTCGAGTACGCTCGACCAGGCCGAAAGACAAGCCGTGGTCGATCGCCTGTCCCGCAAACTGGTGTATCTGTTGCGGGATATGCCCGATGTGCCGGTGGGCACGCCTAGCGAAGTGTACCTGCAGTGGATTATCCCGATCGCCGCCGTACTGTTGACTCTGCTGATGCTGTATATGCTGGGGTTGATGGGGGCCAGCGTTCTGGGGCGTCGGGTGATTCGGTTATTCGAGAGTATTTTTGAGCGTGTTCCGTTGGTCAAAACTATTTATAAATCGACGAAGCAGATCGTCGTAACGCTCGGTGGCGGACAGGCGATGGAGTTTCAGCGGGTGGTCCTGGTGGAGTTCCCGCGGCCGGGGATGAAGTGTGTCGCGTTTTTGACTTCGGTCATGAAGGACGTGGATACCGGCCGGGAGATGGCTACGGTATTCATCTCGACCACGCCCAACCCGACCACTGGGTATATGCAGATTGTTCCCTTGGAAGAGCTTTCGGAAACGAACTGGACAGTCGAGGATGCGGTCAAGCTGCTCATGTCGGGCGGCGTGATCAGCCCGCCGCGAGTTGCGTTCGACAAGGTTCGCCCGGTGCGGTGGGCAGGCTCCGATAAACGGATGACAAAATCATGAGAAAGCATATTTTAAGCATTTTGGTTCAGAATCAGCCTGGTGTCTTGGCCCATATCGCGGGCATGTTCGCGGCCCGGGGTTACAACATCGATTCGCTGGTGGTCGGTCGAACCGAGGATCCCGACCTGTCGCACATGGTCATCGTTTCGATAGGGGATGACGCGACCTTGGAACAGGTCCGCAAGCAGTTGGGCAAGATCGTGCCGGTAGTGAAGGTCCGCGATTTGAGCGAGCAGACCTGCGTGGAGCGCGACCTTCTGCTGATCCGGGTACATTGCCCGCCGGATAAGCGGATCGAGTTGCGCCAACTGGCCGAAGTGTTTCGGGGTAATATCGTGGACTTCGGGCCGCGGACGGTCGTTATTCAGTTGACCGGCCCGGAGGAAAAGATCGAGGCCTTCGTGGAATTGTGTCGGCCTTATGGAATCAAGCAGCTTTCGCGTACCGGCGTGATCGCCATGTCGCGGGACACCCAGCCGGTGGAGGCCGCTCCATTACCGCATAAACCCAAGGGCCGTCGACGTGCAGGCGCCGCCATGGTCGCGGCGTCCATGCCGTCGGACGATGGCCCGCCTCTGCCGCCAAGCTGATTGTCGTGGAACGCCGCCCGCTCCCATACTGGAGAAGCTCTTTGCCGGCTCCAGGTGGGTTATAGGGATGCAACTGTTTCAGTGTCTTCGGATTGCCGTGGAGATCATAACCGGCAGGCTGTTCGTACTCACTTCGATTTGATGGCATTCCCTTATCTGCGCAGGTGACGTGGGTTAATCTGTTGAGTAGGATGGATGGTCGATGACCATTCATTATCAATGTCGGTGCGGTACCAAGATCCAGATGCCGGTGACGATGGCGGGGCAACCCTCCAAGTGTCAGGTATGCGGATGGCTTTTTACCGTTCCCCAGCAAGCCCAGGAAGAAGAATCGCCGCTCACCCTGGAAGAGGGAGAGTGGGTGGAGCAACCGCGGCACGACTCGGGACAATTCGGATCGCGAGCCCCATCCTATTCCGTTGAACTGGGTTACTGGATTACGACGGGAGGAAACGAGGAGTACCTACCCCGGTCGTCCGAGCATCCGCCCGAATTGTTCAAGGTCGAGGGCGAGGATGCAGAGGAAGTTCAGGAACGAAGAGCCCCGGTCCCTCCGCCCATTGTGTTGGATGAACCCGATAAGGCTCCCCTCCCGCGGTTTATTTCCCCGCGGCCCGAACGCATCGAGGAAAAGAAAAAATCATTCTGGCAGGATTTGGTGGATTCGTTCGTGTTTTTCCTGGAACCTGGCAATCTGATCACCTTCATGATGATCGTGGTGGTAAGTCTGGTCCTTATGGCGATTCAATTTATTCCTGATCTGGCCTTGGCGATGAGTATCCTGCTCATGGTCATGCAACTGGCCATCGCGGGCTTTGTGTTTTCGTTCTTTTTATCGGTGATTCGGGCGACGGCGGGCGGCGAGGATGATCTTCCGCAGATCACATGGATCAGCGATTGGCTGGACGACCTGGCGCGGCCGCTGGTGCATTATCTTCTAACTTGGTTGATGGTCCTGCTGCCCGCGTTTCTGGTGTTGCTGAAGATGAGGATGGACGGAACGGAAGTTGATCGGCGGATCCTCTGGTTGCTGGCGGCGGTTGGGGTGTTTTTCTGGCCGGCGCTGATTCTGGCGGTTTCTATTGGGGGTGGCCTGGCCGGGGCTTGGCCGCATACCATCGTTCGCACGGCATTTTCGGCTCCCCTGGCTTATCTTGCGGCCTGGCTGGTGTTACTTTTTGCTTTCGGGATAAGCGTGCTGGCTCACTCTCCCCGGATTTATGCTGGTTTAATGAGTATTGCCCCGCAGAACCCCTTGAAGACGGCGTTATTGTTGACAATTGTTTCGGGTACTCTGAACGTGTATGCCATGATCGTGGCCATGCGGGCGATCGGACTTTATTATCGACATTTTAAGCATCGTTTTCCCTGGAAAGCCGAATAACACCAGGATCTCTGCGTCGCCTCCATTTTAGCAAGTATTATAAGTGTATTATTAATAATCGCTTATGGGTAAATGGGTGGGTTTTTATTAAATAGTACTATTTTGATACGATATCGATGGCTTTCTTGCTCCGTAGGGGCTATATGATAACAGATAGATTGTGGATGGATGAACTTGTGATAGAAAACGCCAAGCGAAATCTGATGGAGAACTGACATGCCCCACGAAATACCGAATCTGCCTTACGATTTTAATGCCCTGGAACCGTTCATTGACGAACAGACCATGCGGATTCATCACGGCAAGCATCATCAGACTTACGTGACTAATCTCAACAAGGCTTTAGAGGGGCATGCGGACCTTGCGGCCAAGAGCATCGAGGATTTGTTGGCCGGCATTTCCCTGGTGCCGGAAAATATTCGCACCGCAGTCAATAACCACGGTGGTGGACACCTGAACCATTCGATTTTCTGGACAACCCTGGCTTCTGCCGGCAACGGGGGCGGTGGTGAGCCGGTCGGTGAGCTGGGCAAACTGATTAATAGCACCTTTGGTGGATACGACCGTTTCAAGGAGCAATTTGCCGCGAATGCTGCCGGGCTTTTCGGATCTGGCTGGGCTTGGTTATGCCTGGACAAAAATCATAGTCTGTGCATACGTTCTTTCCCGAATCAGAATAGTCCGGTCTGCGAGGGGTATAGGCCGCTGGTTGGTTTGGATGTCTGGGAGCACGCTTATTACCTCAAATACCAGAACCGAAGGCCTGATTATATTGCTGCATGGTGGAATATCGTGAACTGGGACGAGGTTGCCAGGCGGTACGATCTGTTGAAATAATCACCGGCGCGGAAAGGTGTCGTTCGCATGTTAATAAACAATGCGGGCTACTCCTTTTTCGGTTCAATAATTACTCGACCGGTGTGTTTTGGTTTTGCAAAATATCCTCTTAGTGTTCCTTTCCTGCTCCATTGGTTCTCAGGCATACGGTGGGACGGCCCGCAAGGGTCGTCCCTCCTTGCATGGGTTTGCAACATATCTTGTCCTTGCTCGCTTAGGCTGATACTCCGGCATTGGTGAATTCAACGGGTCGCCATTTGTAAAATATGAACTATCACGGCCTTCCGAGGCGATCTTGGCTAATCGGCGACCGCATTCCTCGAAACATGCAGTACACTATATTATGGAGGTATGTGATGATCGTGGAACTGACCGACGAAGAGCGGGATATTTTGCGATCCCTGATCTCCCGGGAAATCGCCGATCTTGGGCCGGAGATTCGCCGCACGGATCACTTTGATTACCGCGATGAGCTTAAGATCGAAAAACACATGCTCCGGCATCTGATGGATCGACTCCAGGCCCCTGAGTATGCATAAATAAGGTTCTGGAGAGCATGCAGGGTTCGCGCAATAACCCAAAGCCATTCTTGTAAGGACGTGTGTTATCCAATACGCGACCTGA
>JAAYCU010000261.1 GCA_012729595.1 Phycisphaerales bacterium | reverse complement strand
CGAAAAAAGCCTCGGCGCCGATTTGCTCGACCTGCTCTTTGAAGTAACCTCCGCCCTCGGCACTGTCGGCCTTTCCACCGGCGTCACTGCCCATTTGACATGGGCCGGAAAATGGATCATTATCGTAGCCATGTTCATCGGCCGCCTGGGCCCCTTGAGCCTCCTGGCCGCCCTGACCTTTAATTATCGAAACATACGCTACGAATACCCCAGCGAACCTCTGGTAGTTGGATAAAATGTAGGGTGTGCATCTGGTTGCACACCCGGATTTGTAGAAAATATGGAACGACCGGTTTTGCGATTGTACAAGTTGCCATGAGTCGATACGACCAAGGCGTGTGGTGGCACGTGGCCACCGGATATCGCGGATTATCACCTTGCGGTAACAGAGCCGCATACAAACGAAAGGAACCGGTCGTTATGAAAAACAGTATAACCTATGTCGCCATGGATACCCACAAAAAACAACACAAAATTGCTTACCAGCAACCCGGCCAGATGGAGATTATCGAGTGCACCGTTCTCAATACGGCCCGGGACATCAAAAAGATGGTCCAAAAGATCCTGCGAGAGGCTCCGGGGCCGGTTGAATTCTGTTATGAGGCGGGCGTCTGCGGTTTTACGCTCAAACGGCGGATTGAGGCGTTGGGCTGTCGCTGTCGGGTGATCGCCCCCTCGCTGGTGCCCCGTAAGCCGGGCGAGCGAGTCAAAACCGATCGACGGGACACCAGGAAATTACTGCCTCTCTTCCAGGCCGACCTGCTCACGGAAGTACAGGCCCCCGACGAACCACAGGAGGCGGCCCGCGAACTGACGCGTTTGCGGGAAACGGCCCAGGAGAATCTCAAACGGATTCGCCATCAGATTCTCAAGTTTCTCACCCGGCACGGCTATGTCTATACTGAAGGCCATCACTGGACCCAAAAACATATGACCTGGCTGCAGGCTCTGGAATTCGAACAACCGCGGCTGACCCAGGTATTCGAGAATTATTTTGCTGAGTTGGTCCATTGTCTAAGTCGTCTGAAGAATCTGGATCAGGAAGTCACCCTTCTGGCCCAGTCACCCCGGTACAAAGAAATAGTCGATGGTTTATGTTGCTTCCACGGGATCAACACCCTGACGGCGATTACGATCCTAACTGAGATTTTTGCGTTTGGCCGCTTCGAATCAGCCCGTCATCTGATGAGCTATCTGGGGCTAACCCCTTCGGAGGATTCCAGCGGCGAGAAACAGCGAAAAGGAGCGATTACCAAAACGGGCAACAAACGCATTCGTCGCCTGCTGAATGAAACCGCCTGGCATTATCGCCACCGGTATCATCCTTCCAAGGCCCTGGAGCAACGAAGGACTGGCCAACCGGCCTGGGCTATTGCGATTGCCGATAACGCCGGGCAACGATTATCCAAGCGGTATCGGGATTTGATCCGAAAAGGGAAGCTGCCTACAAAAGCGAATATCGCCGTGGCCCGGGAACTGGCCGGCTTTATCTGGTTTATGATCACGCAATACGAAGCCCGGGCAAACACCAAGGAGGCCGCCTGATCGGTACGTATCCTTTTTACGTGTCCATTACAAATAAGGTTACCAGAAAATAACAGGAGAAGATATTGGATAGCGTAGGCACAAGAAAGCGACTTGCGGCCACCCTATATGATAGTTCGGTATGCGTACCGTGCGAACTCATGCTCGTAGAACGCAACGCTGACGACGAAGAATATTCCTGTCGGCTCTGCCCGGATTGAACCGGGTAATCCACGTATATCAGACTGATTCCTTGTCGAAGCCGCCTACGCTATCCCGTATCCAAAATATATGAAATAGAAATGAAAATAACCGTTGACAAAGGTCGTTCCATATCAGGGTGG
>JAAYCU010000260.1 GCA_012729595.1 Phycisphaerales bacterium | reverse complement strand
TCGCAAGACTTTTATATCTTTTCCCTACACGATGCAGGAAGTACACTTCGTCATCACTTGTTACGATTCCCTGTGCAATCTTATCCACAATTTGAGATAAAGTGGGATGATTTCCTCGTACCGCATCTAAGAAAGAAGCATTGATTTCATCGCTGAATACCCAGGGATGCGCTCCTTGAGGCTTACGAGCATTGAAACATAATGCCCCGCTAGCTTGTCTTCTTTCGTCAAGATCTGCACACTGAGATCTTCCGTCTTCCAATTCAATAATTTTTGCGTATCTAACATCCACGATGTTTCCATTCCCAGATAATATGTGGACAGCCGTGTATGTGGTTGCACCCTTAAATACCTGCTGATCTCCAAAGTCCACCACTTCTTTCAAGTGTTTCCCGTCGCCAATCAGTTTTCGCAAACCCTCGCCGTACTTTGCTTGCCAGAATTTATGAGGCATGATGAAGCCAAGCAAGCCGTCGGGCGCCAGCAGCGACAGGGCTTTTTCGGTGAAAACCACGTAGATGTCATAGTTACCTTTGGCCGCGCTTTTGTATCTCCATTTATAAAACTCGCATTCCTGCGGCGCCCACTTGTTGAGTTCCTGCACGCGGATGTAGGGCGGGTTGCCGATGATGCAATCGAAACCGGCGCGGCCGCGGTCCTTGACCGCCTGAGAATCGAGCAACCGGCCGAAGCCGCGCGTTCGGCTGGTCCAGTCGAAGCGATTGATACGGAAGGTGGTATCGGCGTCCTCCTCTGCGAAGGACAATTTTTTCTGGTTGCGGCCCTGTATCTCGCAATAGGTAAACCAATCGGCCTCGTCGATCAGCGAATTGCCGCACTGGACGTTATTGTCCAAAGGCGGCAACAATTGACGCTCGACCCAGAGGGTGGCCCAGTTTTCCGGCAACTTGGATTCAAGCATCTTGAGATAGAGGGACATTACGGTCACTTCCACGGCCTGCTGGTCGATATCCACGCCGTGGATACAGTGGGTCAGCAGGGCCGAACGGAAGTCAGGGGCCAGGTACCAGCGTTTCTCCTTGTCCTGAAAGGCGATCTCGGATTTCTTTTTGCGGCCTTTACCACCGGCGGCGAGGGCGGGAATGTGGGCCCTGGCGAGAGAAGGATCGGTCTGGACGGCGGAGAGGCAATAATCGAACAGGTATTGCAGGGCGGCCACGAGGAAAGACCCGGACCCGCAAGCGGGGTCGAGAATCTTCACATCCAGAACCTGAGCGGGAGTCTTACCCTGTATTTTCGGCCCGACGACGCGCCGAATGATCGTATCGACCACGAAACGCGGCGTATAGTAAACGCCGCCAGCGTGGCGGACCTCGGGTTTTTCCTTGATTTCGACGTGCGATTTTTCGACAGTGACGACGTTGCCGAGAAATCGTTCGTAAACGATACCGAGAATATCGTCGCCGATAGCGGCGAAGTCCCAAGGGCCATCGGGCGGATAGAGCGTGCGCACGAAATCGGCAAGCACGCCTGCATCAACCAGAAGTTCCTCGGAAAAATGGGGCTTGTACAAATAGCCGTTGTAGCGACGATCCCATTCGCGGAATTCCTTACAAAGGGCTTCGTAGAAATCCCCCCCTTCCGCTCCGATACGCGCCAACGCCGAGCGGAGCGCGCCGAATGGGACGATGCCGCGATCCTCGCATACCCGCATGAACACCAGGCGGTCCATGATACGCTGAACCGCCTCGGTGAGTCTGGCCGCGCCGTGAAGGGTGTCGGCCTCGGGAAACTTACTTTTATTATGACGATACATTTCGACGGCGAAGTGTTGCCGATGCACGTCCAGATGGGCGAGAAAAACCTGATCGACAGGTTCGGAACCCTTGAAATCAAAGAGCATCCGGTCCACGGTTCGGATGCGCCGGCGCGGACCGATTTTCTTGACCTTGCGGAGTAATTCCTCCAGCGAACCACCGATAACAGCGTCGCGTCCAAAGGTGGATTGAAGCACGTCCCACTGCGCTTCGTATTGGTCAAAATTTAGCTTAAATTCGCGGACAAGACCCCGGCCTGGATCATGAAAAATGGGCTTCAAGGTGGTATCAAAAAGACGGAATTGCTCGAAATCGGTCAGGATGGCAAAAGGTATGGTCGCATTCCAGGCGTATTGCTTGGCCTGAAATATGGCTTCCTTATCCTCGTCGATATCGACGGACGGCCTCTTGGCCTCGACAATGAAACGGGGGAATCCGCCGGGTCGGAAAAGGTAATCCGGCCGGCGATGGCGCAGCCCGGTGGCCTCGACGGTTTCGACGCTCTTTTCGATGACCACTTCCGCGTTGGACGGTCCAACCTGTCGGGTATCGCCCACGTCCCAACCAAGCGCCCGCCAGAAGGGATCAATATAATTTTGTCGTACGGTAGCTTCCTTGGTTTCCGACGATTTCAAATCCTTAATGTGCCGGGCAAAACCTTGAACAAGATCAGAGATGTTGGGGGATTTCATCGACATACATACTCCGAGATCGGCCCGGAAACACCATCGTGATCCAGATGCCGCAAGAATTTGTGCAGTATAATATCGACAAACCGAGCGTCAATAAAATATCATGCGGCGCTGGTGCTGCTGGATGCACGGGCACTGTTCTCCAAGATCAAGGTGGCTGACCTGCTGGATCCGTCGATACAGGCCAGTCGTGCCGCCGTGGAGCGGCATCATCTGTTCCCCAAGAGTTATTTGAGCAGGCAAGGTATTGCCGCCACCCGCGAGACTAACCAGATTGCTAACTACGCCCTGGTGGAGTGGGGCGACAATACGGAAATATCCGACCAGGCTCCAGCCGATTACCTTCCTGTTATGAAGATACGCTTCAGTCAGGCAGAGCTGGAGGAAATGTACCGGTGGCATGCGTTGCCGCCCAACTGGGAACATCTGGATTACCGTGAATTTCTGGAAAAACGCCGCGAATTAATGGCCCAGATGATAGCCGAGGGCTACAAAACCCTGGTTACCGGGGAAGGCCGGGACGTTGCAGCCACGGAAGAGTTTGAACTGTCAGCAATCATTGTGAATGGCGAATCCGAAACGGTGGAGTTCAAATCCACCCTGCGCACTAACCTGCACACGGGCAGCAAAGACCCGCGTATGGAGTTGGCCGTGCTCAAGACGCTCGCAGGCTTTTTAAACACCAACGGCGGTACGCTGATTGTAGGAGTTTCCGACGATGGCAGCCCGGTGGGTATTCAAGCTGATGAATTCGATAATGAAGACAAGATGAATCCTCATTTTGTTAATATTGTCAAGTCCCGGATGGGAATACCGGCCATGACCGCCCTGCATGTCCATTTTGATGACCATGCAGACAGTCGCGTAATGGTCGTGAAATGCCGAAAATCGCCCACGCCGGTGTTTGTGAAGGATGGGAACACAGAGCGTTTTTATCTGCGTACCGGGCCATCCACAACCGAGCTGAGCCCCAGCCAAACCCAGGACTACATCAAACAGAGGTTTCACGTTTGAGCTCCACAATAAAAAGAGATGCTCCCACATGATATCCACTGACCCCGGATTACGCTGCGCTTCATCCGGGGCTTTATTCCGCTCTCTCTTCCGGGATTGATTGTTCCGCTTGTTCTTGGGATTCCTATCCCGTGAAAAGGCAGGGGAAGGGATTCCCCAACAGGACGAACGAGAAACGATTCTCGTTCGAGCGATACCCTTTTAGGGTAGATGTGGAAAGACGGGGGATCCGTTCCCAGGGTAGCGGCTAACGACGCAACCCTGGGCTTTGTTATGAAATCCCTTTGGGATTTGAGGCCAGAGAACGCTATCCTTTCATGGCAGAGCGAGGCGAAGCACAAACTTGGCACCCCAGGGGAGCAAAGTGTGCCTCAACCCGAGGCTTTGTTATGAAATCCCGTTGGGATTCAGGACGAAATCGCCATGAGCTATCGTACTAATAATACTTGGGTGGGGAAGTATCAGGTATCCGAGCGAGACATGCCAGCATGGAGAGTTGTCAAAACCCTGGGGCACTGCTACGATTCCGGAATGCACCGGCAGCCTGGCCGGGCAAGGTTATCCGGACAATAACGCATTACAAACAGTATCGGAAGATCGTCGCATGAACCAAGCAAACATGTTACCCCGAGGATGGGCGTATTTCGCCATACGAAGCGCCCTGGCGGTCATTCCATGCTTGTTCCATGCGACTTACGTTCGAGCGGAAGAAGGTTGCCGTTACCCGGACAATTGCAACGTGATATGGTCAACGCCAAGCCAGAACAGCTTCGGCTCCATGCCGCTTGGAAACGGCGATATCGGATTGAATCTATGGGTGGAGGAAAACGGGGATCTGCTGTTCTATATAAGCAAAACGGATGCGTGGAGCGAGTTGCATAGATTACTCAAACTTGGGCGAATACGAGTACGTTTCAGCCCCAATCCATTCATCGAGGGACGACCTTTCCGACAAGAACTCAAACCAGGCCGGGGTGAAGTCGAAATCCACGCCGGAGAGGGGGATTCCGCAGTCGCCACCAAGATATGGGTTGACGCGAATCAGCCGGTCATTCAATTAGAAACGACGAGTAACACGCCGTTTGATTTGCAGGTATCCCTGGAAAACTGGCGTACCGAACCTCGGGAAATAGTCGGCACCGAGGCGCACAGTTTTTATGGGATGCAGGGCAGCGCGGGACCGGTCGAATCCGCGGATACTATCCTGCCGCCGCAGGATGATCGACTCATGTGGTACCATCGCAATACCACCAGCCCCTGGTCTGAAATAATGAGAGACCAGTTCCTCGAGGAGGCCATTGCTCTGGGTAACGACCCCCTGCTGCACCGGACATTCGGCGGCGCCGTCAAGGGGGCCGGGCTGACGGCGGTGAACTCCACGACTTTAGCTTCGCGACAGTCGAGCCCAACGCATACGGTGTCGATCTACGCCCTGACCGACCAAACAGATACGGCGGAGAGGTGGGTTAGCCGGTTAACGCGGTTGATCGAGAGCGTCGATGCCTTGCCGCTCGAAAAAGCCTACGCCGCACACCTGGAATGGTGGAGCAGCTATTGGAACCGAAGCCGCTTGCGCGTATGGGCATCCGGCGAGGCGGCGCAGGCGGCCTCTATCGTGTCACGGGGGCATACTCTTCAACGGTTTGTCAATGCCTGCGGAGGACGCGGAGCGTTCCCCATCAAATTCAACGGATCCATCTTCACGGTAGATGCCGTCGTCAGAGACAGACAGGGCAATACGGAGTCATTCAATGCGGACTATCGCCTGTGGGGCGGGCCTTTCTGGTTTCAAAATATGCGCCTCATATATTGGCCGATGCTGGCCTCCGGCGACCTCGACTTGATGATGCCACTGTTTAATATGTATCTGGACACGCTTCCGCTAGCCCGGATTCGCAACCAGCGATACTTCGGGCACGGGGGAGCATATTTCCCGGAAACCATGTCGTTCTGGGGCACCTATTCGCCAGATAATTACGGCGATCACAGCCAGGGACAGCATCCGTCCTATGTCAAGAATCGTTACATCAAGTATCATTATCTGGCGGCCATCGAGCTGCTCGCCATGATGCTCGACTATCATGCCTACACCCAGGACCGGACGTTCCTCCGGGATAAACTGCTTCCGCTGGCCGCCGAGGTTATCGACTTCTACGACCTGCGCTACCCTCGGGATGAAAGACAAAGGCTGCGCCTCGAGCCGGCCCAAGTGCTGGAGACGTACCACGAGCCCGCGGTTAACCCTCTGCCCGATATCGCGGCGTTGAAATGGGTATTGGATGCCTTGTTGCGCCTGCCCGAGGATCCGGATCGGGCTTTGCCGAGGGAACGGTGGACACGTTTCAGGTCGGAGATTCCGCCGCTTCCTTCGACGGTTGACAGCGACGGATCCATACACCTGCTTCCGGCCGAGACCTATGGCAAACGGAGCAATTCCGAAAATCCGGAATTGTATGCCGTATTTCCGTTTCGCATTTATGGTGTCGGCAAACCGGATTTGGACATTGCGTTACGGACATACCACAAGAGACACAAGAAAGCACACCGCTGCTGGCATCAAGACGATGTCCAGGCGGCGTTCCTGGGGCTTGCCGGCGAAACCGCCGAGCAACTGGTCTCCCGATTCAGCCAAACCGATCCTGCCAGCCGTTTCCCGGCGTTCTGGGCGGCGGGGAACGATTGGATCCCGAACCAATGTCATGGAGGGAACGGCATGATGGCCCTCCAAACTATGCTGTTGCAGGCAGAAGGCACGAAGATTCTGCTGTTCCCGGCATGGCCAAAACACTGGAATGTCGAGTTCAAACTGAATGCACCTTATAATACAACTGTCGAGTGTTCCTATCAGGACGGAGAAGTGCAGTGGCTAAAAGTGACACCCGCAGATCGAAAACGCGATGTCACCGTGCTTGCCCCATCATAACCGCTAAACCAAAGCAGCGCGAACGCCGGGCGAGCCGGGATTGACGCGCGTAAGAGGGGACAGCCGGCTATCTACAGCATCCCCTTACGCGCGAAATACGTGCGATGCAACAAACCCCGGCGGCTGTGGACCATGCAAGCAGCCGTATACATTGTAGTTGCTACATGCGGGGCTTTGGCATATTGTTGTTGTTCAAGTATGGATCGTCATTACGGGGCAAGGGGCAGCGCTACCCAAGGAATCTTGTCCGTAAAGCGCAGCGGTCTTGAATACAACGTACCGCCATCCGCGAGCCAACATACCAGATCGCGGCCTTACGATCCTAGAACAAACGGCATGAGGAGACTGTACCATGGTAGGCGTAGGTATTATCGGAGTCGGCTTTGTGGGGCGAATTCATTTTAACAGTTGGCTCAAGCTGCCCGAGCGAGCACAACTGGTCGCCTTGTGCGACACGGAACCCGATCGACGTGCCGGCAAGATCGACAACGTGGTGGGCAACCTCGAAATCAAGGCAACCAGCCAGCCTACCGGGCAGAGCTTCAAATCTTACGCCGACTATCGCGAGCTGTTGGCCGCCCCCGAGGTCAACGTTGTGGATATATGCCTGCCTACATATCTGCATGCCGAAGTCGCTATCGCCGCCCTGCAGGCGGGGAAACACGTGCTCTGCGAAAAGCCAATGGCCCTTAATCTGGAGCAGTGCGACCGGATGCTTGAAGCGGCCGTCAAGGCCAAGGGCCGATTCATGATTGCCCAATGCGTGCGTTTCTGGCCGGAATACCGGTACCTCAAGGAAATCGTCGATGATCAGCGTTTCGGCCCGCTTAAATCGCTGCACTTGCGCCGTCAGGCATTCCTCCCGCTCTACACCATGGCCAACTGGCTGATGGACGAGAGTATCGCGGGCGGCATGGTGATGGATCTGCACGTACACGACACCGATTATGTCAGACATCTGCTGGGGCAACCGGACTCCGTGCATGCCGTCGGGATCGATACCCCCGGGCGCGGCGTGGACCATATCTATTCGTTCTGGCAGTATCCCTCCAACATCCCCGTACTGGTTGAAGGGTACTGGGATATGCCACCGGGCCATGGATTCAATATGGGTTTTTCGGCTTTGTTCGAGCAGGCCGGGGTGACCTGGGATTGTGCCACGGGCAAACCGCTGACCGTATTTCTACCCAACGGCAGCTCGGAAACTCCGGAGATGCCCTCAAATGACGGGTACTCAAACGAAATAGCCTATTTCCTGGACTGTATTGAACAGGGCCGCCCGCCGCAGGTCTCCACCCCGCAGCAAAGCCGCGACGCGGTGGCCATTGCCTTGGCCGAGAGCGAGAGCGTGCGCACCGGGAAAACGGTAAAGATAAATTGGCGGGACTAGAGCATTTCACGAAATAGCGTAGCATTTGCCGATATATATGCATGACCTACTCAATGGATTTACGGGAGAGGGTCGTGCTCGCCTGCGATGAGAAGCGGGGCAGTCGC
>JAAYCU010000259.1 GCA_012729595.1 Phycisphaerales bacterium | reverse complement strand
GCGGTCGATAGTGAACATGGCGGTGTTCTCCGGTGTGTTGCTGTTCACAACATACATCGGCCAGAAACACCGCTTTTTATTCGCGCCAAGCCGCATCAGCCACCAAATCGGTCAGTTTGAGTCATATAATCGGGGGACAGTATACCAATTTCGGCAGCCATCCTTGTCCCCCTACGGGTGCTGGAGACGCCCAGGCGATGACAAGGTATGCGTAGAGCGACTCGGATGAAACGTTTCCACGTCTTTTCAATCTGGTTTCTGGCGTGGGCCTGCTGCCTTCCGTCGACGGGCACCCTGGCTCCGCAGGCCCGATACAGCGGCGCCGAGCCGGCCTGCCCGAATGCACCGGCCAAGGCGGCGGGCGGCATCGCCGCGGACATGAAGCTCGAGTGTTCGCGCACAATCGGCGGCGCGGCCGGGATGACTCCGCCCAGCAAAGCCCAACAGCGCTTGGTCAACCTCGTGAACGCCGAGGCTCGTTATGGCGGGCATACCGATACCGTGGAGCTGTTTGGCCGCGCTACATTGATGGAAGTTTGTGATACCGTAGGGCTTACCAGCCTCGACACCACGGCCACCGGTAACATTTTCATCTTTACCGAAAGTGGCGAGGTCTATGCCTTGCAGGCGTCCGGTTTCGAGCGTGTGCAGGCCGGCGTAGCCGGGTTTGGGCAAGCGGCCGGCAGCGCGGCATACGGACCCTAGTATTTAAACAATTGACGCAACTCCGACTTGTAAGCCGGGGCCCCACCCCGAATCGCCGAGGGCGCCTCCTGCTGGCTGGCCGTTAGTGAGGTGACTTATAGACCGCCCTTTTATCCTTCACATCGGCCGGCTGTAGCCCTGTTGTTGGTAGCGTTCGAGCAAAGTTTTCATGCGTTCGACGATCTCCGGACGTTCGGACCAGAGATTGGTCAGCTCGCCGGGGTCGTCCCGAAGGTTGTAGAGCTGCCCTTGGGGCTCGCCGGGCTTGGGCTCGATCTGTTGTGGGGCGGTAAAGCCCCCCGAGCCCCGGCCGGCGATCAGCTTCCACGGACCCTGGCGGATGGCGAACATGCCCTGGAGCGAATGATGGACGGCCGCTTCGCGGATCGGCTCGGTCAAACCGGGATCAAGCATCGCGGGCAAAATATTGTAGCTGTCTTGGCCAGCATCGGTGGGCAGCGTTTCGCCGATGACAGCCGCAAAGGTCGCCATCAGATCCGTCAGACAGACCGTCTGGTCATTGCGCGAGCCGGGAGCAATCCCCCCCGGCCAGCGGCAGATGAACGGAACCCGATGCCCCCCTTCGTGAATGTCCGCCTTCTGGCCTCGCCAATCGCCGTTAGCGCAGTGGCTGAACGCCGCGATCTGCTGGACGGGCCAGTGCGAACCATTGTCGGAAGTTACGATTATCAATGTGTCGTCGCGGAACCCTGCGTCGTCGACCGCCTTGACGATTTGCCCTATCGAGGCGTCCACCTGGGCGACGAAATCGCCGTACCAGCCTGCCTCGGTCGTGCCGCGAAACTCTTTTGTCGGCATCCAGGGTGTATGCGGCGCCGCCAGGGGCACGTAGAGAAAAAAGGGCATATCCGTCGTCTGGCGTTTGATGAACGCTATGGATTTGTTTGTAATGATCGGCTGGACCTCATAAAAATCGAACGATGGGGCAATCGGCCCGGCCCGCCAGAACCCTCCCCCATCGTTCCAGCGGCGATTGCTGCCCGGCGTGTATTCGGTGGGGGCCTCAACGGTTCGGCCGTTCTCCAACCAGCAATAGGGGTCCATATCGAGCGAGGCGGGTATGATATAACTGTAATCGAAACCCAAAGAATGCGGTCCGTCAGTCAGCGATCGACTCCAATCGACGTTGTCGGTCCCGGCCTTCCCGCCATCCTTGGTTACCCAGCCAAGGCCGAGGTGCCACTTGCCGACGCAGCCGGTGTGGTAACCGTGCCGTTTGAGCAGGGAGGCTATGGTAAGGCGATCGGACTCGATCAACGGCTCGCTGTAACCCCACAGCACCCCGCTCTTGAGGGACGACCGCCAGCAATAGCGACCGGTCAGCAGACTGTAGCGGGTGGGCGTGCAGACCCCCGAAGGCGAGTGGGCATCAGTGAAGAGCATCCCCTCGGCTGCCAAGCGATCCATGCATGGCGTCAAAATCTTCGACTGCCCGTTGTAGCAACCCGGATCACCGTACCCTAAATCATCAGCCAGAATCACCACGATGTTGCGCGGCCTCTGTCGGGCTCCGTCCGTGGCCAGCCCGCGCGGGAGGGGGCCGCTCAGAGCCCACAAACCAGCAAGGCCACCGGCGACCTGGAGAAGACTTCGAAGCATGCGGAGGGGTCTGGCCATGTCCGGGCACTCCTGAATGTAAGTCCGCGACGGCCTTTCCCGACTAGGAAAAGGCGCTTATGTAGTTTCCATGATTATCAATCCATAACTTCAAGCTTCCTGGCCAGGCCCCCTCTTTCGCCTTCGACGGCGACAAATCTAACGCGCTTTCGCGGCTGAAGTTCAGCACAATCATTGCTGGTCCGTGCCCCAGTAGCGGAACACGTGGCTCGGATATTACCGGCAACGTATGAAGCCGAACCACTCGCAGAGTTTGAGTCTTTCGCATCCGTGTTCGTTTCCGAACGACCCGCTGGCTCTCTATCCCGGCCGACCAGCGGTAATGGCGGAGCGGGACCGTCGGCTCAATGAAGAGGCCGTGATCAAAGGGGCGTCGCGCCGGTTGATGTCGTCGATAACCTGATGCATTATAACTGGATAGGTCACTTCGTCCAGCCGACGGGTCGAGGTGAAGCGTTCTCGCTCCCGTTCGGAGATGCGATACAGAAACAAAATGGTTATTTGGGAATTCCGTACCGGCGGCGGATTGCCGTAACGCTATGCCGATCCGTTACCCGCGGTAATGACTCGACCGCGAGGCCATGATACGAGTCAGCTCCGGGAACAGTAAGATACGCTCCATTTCTCGGTGAGGAAAAAAGCCCAGAGTTCCCCTTCTTGCGAGGCAAAATAATCGATGCCGGGCAATATCCCCCTGGAACCGATCACGGGAATATCAAGCCAAGGGAGCCAAGGGCTTGCCCGGCGAGAGACTTGCTAAACCCTTCGGGTTTGTGCTATATATAGGCGCCAAGAAATACTGCACCGCTAGCTCAATTGGATAGAGCATCGGTCTACGGAACCGAAGGTTCCTGGTTCGAATCCAGGGCGGTGCGTTTTCCTTGCGACCCTCGCCAGAGGCCATCCGGCAGGAGCAGGAAAGCTCACCAGCAATCACCCCACTAAATCCTGATATGTCGCGTAACGCCACCAAAGCCATCGCTGCAAGAGCCAACTAAATCAAGCAAGAATGACATTGTGCTGCCCACGCGGAACAATACCCAGAAAAAACAATCTAACCAAACCACAGAATCATATTAAATATATGTTCCAAAACAGTTTACGACTCGCCTCCAATCGTCCGGAGACCCTTATGGGCCAGATATGATGGAATCACGCAACCGGACCTGCGCAGCGACCTACCCGCTTGCCCCTTAAGAATGCCAGAATAGGCCGTCACCGATCCGCCCAGATTAAGGACTTCTGCTAGGCATGAACAGGCCAAGCCCATACGTTCTAAGTCGGTACCTTGACTGGACTTTTCCTAATAACGTAGTATACGGCATTCCTGATGTAGTGGGGCTGACAAAGGCTTCATACGCCCGACAGGCCGGCCAGGATATGGTGCCGGCCCTCTATAGGTTCTTGCCAGCATAAGGGTTGAATTCATGCATATGGTACGTCGCAGCCAGTGGATCGGTATCCCGATAGTTTTTCTGCTTATGGTCGGGACGCCGTTACTGATCGGGGGTGGGTGCCCGGGCAACTTGATCGAGGGAATCCCGGTACGCCCCATTACCACGGGTTCCGACGCCCAGATCGGAGCTGACGGCAATCCCATTCCAAGATTCACTTTCGTCGAGCCCGTAAAAGACAAAAACATAAGCGTCGGGAACATCGTGGAGATTTCCTGGACCGATGAGGCTTTCGAGAGCAATGCCCGGGTCACCCTGCAACTTGACCCGGACAATATCATGGATAACGGTAACGAGATTACCATCCTGACGAACCGCCGCTTGGATCTGGACGGGCCCTACGACTCCTTCTCCTACGATACGCAGTTTCTGGGGCAGGCCGCCTACCGGATCGTGGCTAAGATTACTGACGGAGTCAATCCAAACCAAATCGTGATCGCCCCCGGACGAATCGTGACCTTGGGCGAGTACATTGCCCCTCAAGATCCCTCACCAACGATAGCGGCCGAGTCACCGGTCGAGAATATCACGATAGGCCATAACGATCTCTATGCCATAAGCTGGCGAGGCTGGGACCAGCCGGGCGCGGACAGCGACGTGGATGACCCCATCGTGATTGTACTGCTTGATTTCGACAGGGATCCGAGCAACGATCTCAACCTCAATGACCCCAATATCCTTAATCGCCTCGAGGCAATATGCGAGAACCCGCCAGCCCCGCCGGTTCAGGTCGAGGATGACGAAGACGAGGAAGCGGCTCCGGTTTCCCCGATGGCTACTTACCCGCAGATTAACCCGCGCAACCCCACGTTGTCAGGCAACTTGGATGGTGCCTACGCTTTGTATTGCGTGCGAAACATTGATCAGGTCCGACCGGCAGCCGCCTCGGGTATTGTCATCCAGCACGACATCACCCAGATTCCGCCGCTGCCCGACGGCACCCCGTATAACATCCGCATAATGATGTGGGATCGGGTCAACCCTCCGGTGCACAGTTATGCATGGGGGACTATGAATATCAGCAAGACGGCCGGCCCACTCGTCGATCTGGCCCAGGTTGGCAAGAATATTTCCGGGACACGGTTTCTCGGGTTTAACTCAGAAGCGTGGCTGGGCTCCACCGGCATAGCCTTGGGCGATTTCGACGGTGACGGGGCGGACGACTTCGTCCTGGTGGCCCGCTACGGCCAGCCGTTCGAGCGCGGCAAGGTTGGAGCGGCCTACCTAGTCTATGGTCTCCCGCCGATCGAAAGACAGGATGGGTCTACCATTATCCAAAAATTCGGCGGCCAGATCAGCATCAACAATGTTGATGGTTCAACTAATCCCAATCCGCAATTCCAGGGTTACCGGGGGACCGTCCTGGCGATGGGTCAAGTCATGTCGGACACCTCCAGGCAGGGCATAAACACGGACGGCATGGTTTCCATTAGCCAAATTGCCGACGTTACCGGCGATGGTACTCCGGAGATCATCTTCGGATTCCCCTACATTGCCGGTTTGTATGACTATTTGGACGACGACCCGTGTGATCGCGTGATTGAGGAAGACCCCTTTGTATTCCCCTTTTACTACCCGGACTCTTGGCCAAATCGCCTATCAACACCTCCAGATGCCGGGTTTGACGACATAGGCTCTTTGGACGAAGTTTTTGATCGTTATATCACTGGTGGATATGTAATTATCACCTACGGTGACAGCATCCTGAACAATAGCGTGATCGAGGTCGCACTGACCGGTCAGTTCGATCCGGACCACTGGGTTTGCGTCGATGAAGGGTGGTGCAGGCCCGGCGAGGAGGTTCCCAACGGGATTCGTTACCGGGGTTATTGGTACGACAATCTGAACGTGCCACCCGGAAGCTTTGGACGGATCGGCCAATTCGGAAAAACCGCGAACGCTATACCGGATATGACGAGCGGCACCTTCACCCCTTCCCGGGATGGTTATGAAGAGCTGCTTATATCGACACCAGATTATATCCATCACAGCGAACTTGATACGGTCGGTCGAGGCCGCATATCATTCATCCTCGGAATGGATTTCGCTGCACGCCTTGATGACCCAGTCAAATCCTTCCCGCGCTATATCCCTGTCACTAGCGGAGATGAATGCGTTGGCCGTAGCTTGGTACCCGTCGACACGGGTAGAGAGGTGAATATTTTCGGGGAACGACCTGGCGACGAATTCGGCTATGCCGGCGCGGCGGGCGATTTCAACCTTGACGGGCATACCGATATTTTAGCCGGGGCCCCAGGGGCCAGCCGCAGGGGCTATACAGAGAACGGAATCGTCTACATTATTTTTGGACGGCTCGATTTTGGTAATGTGGTACTTGGCGATATCGGAGACTCTATCCCTGCGGACAACCCTCCGCGTGTGGAAATACATGGCGACAAAAACGGCGCCCGGCTGGGCGAGCGGCAAACCCAAATCAGCGATTTCAATGGGGACGGCATTGACGACATCGCGATCGCCTCCCCCTACATGGACAGCCCGACAGCACCCAACACGGGCTTTGTGGGGGTAATCTTTGGCGGACAGCGCATGACCGGCGAAAACACCTTTATGGTCAAGGAGATCGGCACCCCCGCCCTTCAGGGCGTGCGTTTCTACGGCACCCTCAACAGCGGAGCCGGGGAATATGCTGCCGATGCCGGAGATTTCAACGGTGACGGATACAACGACCTGCTGATCGTAGCCGCCAATGAAATGCATACCTTCACAAATGCCGACGGAACGCCCAGTTTCCGCCGTGGGGTTTGTTATCTTATTTTTGGCGGAACGAATTTGAGAAACGGGAACGAGTATAACCTTTCCCAAGTTGGCACGCCGGAGCTGCCCGGCATCAAATTCGTTAGCCCGTACGAGTTGGCCACGGCTAACGAGGCGGCCGTTCTCTGGGCCGGGTCGGCCGGTGATGTCAATGGCGATGGGTTTGACGATGTATTGCTGGGTCTGCCGCGAGCCGATTACGTTTACCCGCAAGATAATCCCGTCCAACGGCGTAAGGAGGCCGGCGAGGTCTATCTGATCTACGGACACAACGCATCAGGCCTCAATCAATAAACTGGAGGACATCGGCGGAGTTCGTATCAGACGGGATTAACTTGTCATTCGCTACTCCAGAATGGTTTTTCGGGCGGTTACGGCGATCTGTTCCGGGGTATCAACGCAGTGAATGTACCGGCCGTGCCGGGGGCGGACGGAAACGACCCGCTCAACCACCGGTTTCCAGAAATCACCGACAACGAAGATGGGCCGGGCTCGACCAGCCCCTTGGCCACGTATTCCCAAAGCAGCCCGAACTCGCTGAGCGTCCCGGTCCCCCCTTCCAACACCACATAGCCACGAGACATGCGGATCATGGCATCAATACGGGCCAGAACGTTGTCGTGATGGATTTCCCGGTCGATAAAGTGGTTGGCCTTAAGGGTCTGTCCCCGGTATCCGCCAAAAATAGAGCAGGTAACGCCAATGGTGGCCCTGCCAGCCTCCTTGGCCCCCTGGGCACTGGCCAGCATGGTTCCATCGTACCCACCGTTGCAGACGGTAAAACCGGCCTTGGCCAGGGCTTGGCCTATGGCGTAGGCCAACTCGAACAGCGGCTCGCCCGGTTTGGGGGAATAGCTACCGAAAATGCAGACGATCGGCCGGTCAGAGTTTGAAGTATCCAAGGATTAGTGTACCTCGCCTTTACGAGAACCAATGCCGTCTCCCACCCTAAAATCGCCATGGGGGAGGGTACATAAGACCGCCCTGCCTCGGGGAAAGTGCCGGCCAGTCAGAACCGGGAGCGCAAGCGACCGGCCGAATGGGATGGACTCCGGCTATCCAAGAGCACCCACCGCCCGGTATCCACACACCCGGAGTTCCGGGGTTTGTCTCCGTACGCCGGGGTTGCGGGAGGCCGCGCGAAGCCCCCCAGACCCGCAAGCGTGTCCCGGCCGGTCGGGATTGTTGGGCCAGGGCGGTCATTGTAGTAAAAAAAGGCAGCAGAGCGAAAGAGACTACTGCCGATGGATACGAACAACGGGAAAGGCAGGCGAGACAACAGGTTTTTTCTTTGTATAATAAACGTCCAGTCGGGTTCGGTCGGCCGATGGAGCGGTAGGACGACCTGACACACTCAATCCACCCCTCGACAAGGGAAGGTCACGGAGGATACCCCTATGCTGTCCAAGTTTCGAATACTGGTCATTGGTCTGGCTTGTCTGATCGGTTTTTTGGGTTGCAAGAAACCGACGGAGGAAATCATCCCTCTGCCCCCGAAGGATTATATGCGACAATTACCCCCGGGCGAGAAGGCCCTGGTCAAACTGACCGACCCGAGTCAGTGGCCGGATTTCCACGAAGGGTATCACCGCCGGGTCGGCCTCGAGGAGGCGGTGATGAACAATCTGGTATACCTGAGCAAGCCGTCCAGCAAGCAATTCTGGCCTTACCTCGATGTCAGCCACGCCCGGGCGGTGGCCAGCAGCGAGGCTTTTCTGCAGGTACTCCAATCGGCACGATCCCCCGAACATCTTGACTCCATGATAAAGGAGCGATTCGACATTTACATGTCCCGCGGTTGCGATGACATGGGATCGGTTTTGTTCACCGGCTACTATCGACCGATTTTCGACGCCCGGCTGAAACCGGACGGGGAGTTCAGGTATCCCCTGTATCGGCGCCCGGCGGACCTTGAACGCGATCCCGTGACGGGCAAATACGGAAGAAAAGGCGGTGGTCCATACCTGACCCGTGGAGAGATAGATCGCGGCGCTCTGCAGGGCAAGGCTGAACCGATCTGCTATCTGCGGGATCGGTTCGAGGCCTATATCGTGACCGTACAGGGCTCGGGGCGGTTCCGCTTGGCCGACGGCAGTTTTTACGACATCGGCTATCACGGCGACAATGGCCATGAATACAGTTCTCCCGGCCAGTCGCTGGTGGAGCGGTGCATGATCCGGCCCGAGGAGCTATCCCTGCAAAGTCTGATCGCGTTTTTCAAACAGCACCCTGAGGAGTTGGACAACGCCATCGGATTGAATCGGCGATATGTTTTCTTCACGGAGCGATCTGGTGGGCCATTTGGCAGCTTGAACGTACCGGTCACTCCGTTCCGTTCCATCGCAACGGATAAAGACGTTTATCCGCGGGCCAGCGTAGCCTACATGATAACCCAAGTACCGGCACGGACGCCGACGGGCATAAGCAATCATAATTATGCCGGCTTCGCTATGGATCAGGATACGGGGGGAGCCATTCGGACCCCCGGGCGATGTGATTTCTTCCTGGGGACGGGCCCGGAGGTAGGAGAGTTGGCTGGGCGAACACTCTCCGACGGCAAACTGTATTACATCTTCGTCAAGGAGGGCACCTCCGGATCAGTGGCCAGCCCATACCAGGATCCGATCACTGCGCCCCGGATGGATATGGACAACGACGGTTTTTAGTATCCGGCAAACCAACGTTTTCAAAAGTAGGACCGCAACAAGCCCACGGCCGAGCCGGCCGTGGGCTTATTTTTTCCACCGCTCGCACGAAAAACACTTCCCCGGCTCTCGTGGCAATCTTTTACCTATCCCATGGGATCGATATCCCGGTATTTCAGTACAGAGATTGGGGGCACAGCATGGAATTGGTTTTAGGTTGATAATAACTGGCTTTTGTTTACCGGATGGAAAAAAACCGCTAAGATAAACGACCAGGGCTTACTAGACGGTTTGCTGTGCCGAGATCCGCTTTGTGCTAGGTGACCATGCAATCAGAACCTGGAGACCAGATCGATATCGGGACGATGGGCCGCTGGAGGATGCTGTATCGAGTCCTGAAAAATCATCCTCCATCGGCCCCATGCTTGCGCCAGGGGGTCTGATCTGGTATGTCGATCGGATGCTGCTAAACACATACGGATCAGCAGTTCGACATGGAAAGAGTACTCGGCACAACGGCAACGCGTGACAGGCGGTTAAATAGATGAAGCGATTGAGGATGATCCGCGAGAGGTGATTCATGGCGAACCAGGTGGCGATTATCATGGGCAGCGATTCCGATTGGCCGGTGATGGAAGGCTGTTACAAGCAACTCAAGGAATTCGGAATTAACGCGTTGGTGGAGGTACTCTCTGCCCATCGGACGCCGGAGTTGCTGGCCGATTTCGTTCGGTCGGCGGACCAACGCGGGGTGCGGGTGTTCATCGCCGCGGCGGGGATGGCCGCCGCTTTGCCGGGATCGGTGGCAGCCCTGACCCATCTGCCGGTAATCGGTGTTCCGTTGTCTTCCGGCGATCTGAAGGGGCTGGACAGCCTGTTAAGCATCGTGCAGATGCCGCCAGGCGTGCCGGTGGCGACGGTAGCGATCGGAGCGGCCGGGGCGAAAAACGCTGCCTTGCTGGCCGTCCAGATTCTCGCTCTTTCCGACCCGAAACTCACCGAAGCCTTGCGGAAATTCAAGGTCGACCAGGCAACAGCCGTCGAGCGGAAGAATAAAGACCTCAAGGAGCGGATTGTTGGCTGAGCCATTGTCATACAAAACCATTCAGTGGGTCGGCGGGCTTGACGGCCGGGTGGAGATGATCGATCAGACCCTGTTGCCGCGGGATATAAAAGTTCTCGCGGTCGAGGATGTCGAGACGCTCTGGGAGGCAATCAAGAATCTCCGTGTACGCGGGGCGCCGGCTATCGGGGTGGCCGCGGCCATGGGCGTCGTACTCGGCGTGCGGCGGGTCAGCGATCCGGAGCGTTTTTTCGCCGAGCTGGATCGGGTTTATGATTATCTGGCGGGCAGTCGGCCAACGGCGGTGAATCTGTTCTGGGCCTTGGATCGGATGCGGCGACGGGCGCAGGCCCTTCGCGAACGGCCAATGGCGGGAATCAAAGAGGCCCTGCTGACCGAAGCAAAAGTAATTCGCGACGAGGATGCCACTGTCTGCCGGGCGATCGGCGACGCGGGTTTGCCCCTGATCCGTGACGGCATGGCCATTCTGACCCATTGCAACGCCGGAGCCCTGGCCGCGAGTGAATATGGTACGGCCCTGGCCCCCCTGTATCGGGCCCACGAACACGGACGACGGTTTAAGGTCTGGGCCGACGAAACCCGTCCGCTGCTTCAGGGGGCCCGGTTGACGGCCTGGGAACTGGCCGCCGCCGGTATCGAGGTTACGGTCATCTGCGATAACATGGCCGGGCGGCTGATGAAGGACGGCCGGGTCGATCTGATCATTACCGGCGCGGACCGGATCGCGGCCAACGGGGACACGGCCAACAAAATCGGCACCTATTCGCTGGCCGTATTGGCCAAGGCTCATGGCGTGCCTTTTTACGTGGCCGCCCCGCGCTCCACGTTCGATTTTTCGCTGCCCGACGGATCGGCGATTCCGATCGAGCAGCGCAGCCCGGACGAAATTCGTCGCGGGTTCGGTTGCTTGACCGTTCCGGACGAGGCTGGAGTATATAATCCGGCGTTCGACGTGACCCCGGCGGAATTGATCTGCGGACTGATTACCGAGCGGGGCATGATCGAGCCGGTGGACACCCGACATATTCGCGATTTGTTGAGTGACCACCCCTCGTCGGGTTGACCAACGACCGAACAAATCATGGGTATCGGAGGACCGTCATGCGCTCGATAAAAAAATGGCTTTTTCTGATCGGCACCGGTTCACTGCTGTTGGGCGGCGGGTTCTGGAGCTGCGCGGGTTCGAACAACCTGATCATGTCGCTGGACATGTTCGCCGGCATCATCACCGGGGCATTGTTGTCCGGGGTCTTTTAGGCGGCGGGAGGGCGTGCGATGAAACGATGGATTTTCCGGGCCACGGTGGTACTGGCGGCCTTGGCCTCGACCGGCTGCTGGTTCAACGGGATCGATTATTTCGGCTATACCGCGATCACCTACGCGACGATCATGGGGCTTGAGCCGCTGATTTCCGGCCTGATCGTTGGTGTATAGGGAAGTCTGGCCGGGCAACATCGGTGGAGCTGAGCCGGTTGCGTTGTAGTCCCTATATCTGTGAACCCGGAGGGGGTTGAGCCATGCCGAAGCAGCCAACCCTGTCGGCGAGAGAGGGCGAAAGCGGCTTGGATTGGTTCTGTTGAAGTCCTCCAG
>JAAYCU010000258.1 GCA_012729595.1 Phycisphaerales bacterium | reverse complement strand
TAATCACTATCGGGACCGCCTCGTCCAGCCGGGCTCCGTCCAAGTCGCGATCGGTTACTAAGCGCAGCAGACCAGCGCCAGGGACTTCTACGCTTTCAGTAGGCATATGCAGTCTGATTTGCTCCCCGCGAATGAAGAAATCACCGGTTTCCACGAAAGCCGGCATATCCTCCGCGCCACGCACCCAGGCCCGCTCCAAAGTCTCGTCTTCGGCGAAATGGCATTCGAGGTAATTCGCTTCCAGGTCAAGGGCCCGTTCTTGTCCGAGGAGCCGGTTTTCGAAAGACTGGACGGCTACTTGTCCTTTGGCGGTCATTCGGGTGATAGCAGGTTCCCTTCGGTCGCGCAAACGGGCTTCAATTTCACGCCATTGCGGACTGTCCGGAGTATAGCCATGAGCCCTGGCTCGTGCTTCGAGCTGGGCAACCTGTTCCGGTAAGATGCTTTTGGGACGCGAAACGAACGAGGCCACAAGTTCCTCGTCGGCCTTGATTATAAGCCGGTTTTTCGCGGCAGCCAGGTCCACGATGATCGCACCATAAGCCCGGCCTGTCTGGGGAACATTGTTGCCCATATCGTCCAAGGTCATTTCCACATCGAGCCGTTCGCACCCGATGTAATTGCGATCTTTGTTCATGCGCACCTGTCCCCGCGCAAGAACTCGATCGGCAATGATACTCGGCCCTTGTGGCAATCCTTCCGCCGATCTTGGTTCGCGGAACAGCACTTCAATTTCGTCTTGGGCTGCGATAGCTTGATCCGGGCCGGTAAATGAAGGGGCACCCTGGAAGACTGCCCTTTTAATATAAGTTCCCGCGGGAATCGCGGATACCTCGGTCAGGCTTGTTGTCGGCACCCCTTCCTTTTGCTCACTCTGCCCGAAATGGAGTTCGGCGGACTTGCGCCAACGAATATCCACGTCATCTTGCTGTTCGAAAAGGCTTGGGGCCACAGATTGCGCTGCCGCGTTGGTTTGTTCCATGCGTGTAGGAGGTTGGTGTCTTATTAAACGGCCGGGGCCATCAACCCGTGCGATTCCGCTATTCCAGTCCAGGGTGAATACTTCTCCGTACAACGTCTCTTCCGGGCCGGTTTGCATCATGAACGGAGCATCGGCAGTGCCGCGTAGCCACACCTGTCGCGTTTCGTCGTGGTATTCAAGCTCGTGGCAGGTGGCTGTTCCGGCTTTGGGATCGGTTAAACGTACCGGGGAGCCTTTGGCCAAAAGGTGTGTACGCAGGATTTCAGTATCCTCGGTCAGCCGCTCCTCCGCTGGCTCAATTATCAACGGACCGGCCCAACGCAACTCAACGGTCTTTTCCACGGTTCTCGCATCGGGCGCGTTCTCTTCGTCCCTGCTCGATTGGGTTGTCGCGGGCGTACGGGATTCACCGGCCCCGATGGTGGGATCCATTTCCTTTGGGCTGAAATCTCTCAGGAGTTCGAGAACGTCGGCCTGAATGCGACTGACCATGCGAATGCCTTCCCTCTGCTCCGCCAGGACATTATCCTGGAAACTAATGCGGTAAGTACGTATTCGCTGGCTTTCCTCTTCACGGGCCAGTTCGTCCGGCTCGAGAAATTGGATTTCACGGGCACGTCCATTTTCCGTTTCTTGCGTCAACGGCGTTTCGGGCCCGACCGGTTGTTCGCTCACTATCGCGGCCACAGTATCCGGATCGTCCGCCTCTTTTTCAGTCGATTGCAGGTTGATCAAGCCGGCCATTAGCAGCGTGGCTTTATCGCCACGATTGATAACGACCCGTTTAATAACCCGTTGGACTTCATCCCATTCCAGCAGGAGACCCTCGCCTTCGATCGCGCCTTCCCGGCTTTGCAGACGAATCCGACCTGTGCATTCCAGTCTGGCAAAATCCAAGTCGAAAGAGACTTCGCCGTCCAGCCAGATCTTGACGACTTTTTCAGGGTGCTGTTCCGGTTCGGCCAGTTCAGGATTAGCCTTGCGCCATTCGGCCGTACTGCGGTCGATAAACAAACACACATGACCGCGAAACCAACCACTTTTTGGTGACATGCTGCCGCCATCACCGCGTTGTACGCGGACCTGCCCCTCGGCGGCCTGGACATAGGCCACTTGATCACGGGGCAAAAGTAACCTGGCAGTCGGGCGGGTCAGGTGAAACTCGTCATTGCTGATCGGGCGCCATTGCTCCGATTGAAACATGATCCGGGCATTACCCTTGTCGTCGTAAACGCGGATTCGTGGCGCCTCGCCCGGGGGAATATCCGCGCTACGAAAACTAAAGGCCGCGCTATCCGTTTCCCCTGTTGCGGATGGCTGTGTGTGGGATAATCGCGAAGGCATGTCGTGCAATGGCGGCAGGGTGGCGGTTGGACGCCGCGTTGGCCGAAAAGGGTCGTCCCCCCATTGCACAATGACGAAGGCCATGGCGATGAGAGCCACCGCCGCCAAGACCAGAATTATTTTTCTCAGCACGTATCGCGCCTCCCAAGAGGGTCTAAGTTGCTGGAGTACTCTCTTCGATCGCGGCGAATCACCTATCGGCTCCGATAGCTCGCAATGCCGCCGCCCATTGCTCGTCCCGTTTGACAATATGCTCAACCGCCTCACGGACAGCGCCGTGACCGCCCGATCGGGTGGTCACAAATCGAGCGACGGCTTTGACTTCCGGGGCCGCATTTGCGACCGCGATTGGAAAACCCACCCGGCGCATTGCCACCAGATCGAGCAGATCATCGCCAACGTAGGCGGCCTGATCCGCGGGAATGCCGGCCGTGTGTAAAATTCGTTCTAGGCCCGGGAGCTTGTCCTCGGCGCCCTGTTCGATCATTTCGATACCCAGCATTGCGGCACGGGCTTCAATCCCCGGAGAGCGCTTGGATGTCAGAATCGCAACTTGCCGCCCAAGTGCTCGCCACATGGCAATGCCTAGCCCATCGGTAATATGAAAAGCCCGAATCTGCTCGCCCGTCTCGGTCATCAGGATCGATCCATCGGTCAGAACACCGTCCACATCCAATACTAACAGGTTTATGGCGGTGTGTGCCACGGATAATTCCCTCGAACATGCCAGCTCGGATCACCCCGGCGACCGGCCGCCGGGAACTGACCAATCAGTATGACCGGCTTGGATATGAAGTTCAAGCCGGACTTGGACAGGGGGACGAATTGTCCGAGCGAATAGGCCCTTACACCGAAACTTCTCTGCGTTTTGCGCGCATGTTATCCGGTATCAAGCGGCCGGTCGAGCAAGGGCTTGGGGATAGTGATCATCATGAATCGCCAGGATAGCGGACATCATCGC
>JAAYCU010000257.1 GCA_012729595.1 Phycisphaerales bacterium | reverse complement strand
GATAGTGAACATGGCGGTGTTCTCCGGTGTGTTGCTGTTCACAACATACATCGGCCAGAAACACCGCTTTTTATTCGCGCCAAGCCGCATCAGCCACCAAATCGGTCAGTTTGAGTTAGGAGGTATCCAGGTCCGCCCGGGCGAGCCGTGCTATCATTTCGGCGAAGATGCGAAATGGAATTGGAGGAGTCAGTCGAGGCCGTAGTGGACATGTTAGTCGGTGAGGCTATTGAGGCACCGTAGCCCCGAAAGACGCGGGGGCAGATAGGCCGAGCTGGGAACGGTGGTCGAAGGGCCGAAGCTACGGATGCAAGGAGCAGACTGAAAGGACTCGATGGGCTTTGAGCGGCAGCCAATCACCGGAGACCAGTTACGCCTTTTCGAGGGACTGGCGCCGGTGCGCTCCGACGCTGGTGGCCAGGGAGGCACCCGAGCGGCGGTATACGAGGAGTCGCAAGCGTCCACGGCGTTGGACCAGACACAAGCCTTGACGGTGAAGTACGCCGCGTGCAAAATGCGTAAAAACCGCCAGATACGATGAGTACGTCCGGTGGTGTGAGAGGACAGGAGCCGTGAGGCCCCCACCTACTCGATTACTGACCGCCGTACAGAACTTGCTCGATGGCGTCGAGGATGTCGTTCTCGGCCTGGCGGTCGCGGCCTACGTTGATCCATTCCTCCCGGCCACTTACCGAGGTCGGCCCCTCCCGATCGATGGGGGTTTCGTCAGGGCGATCATCGCTGCGGTACTGGGCGAAGGCCTGACGTTCGGCGGTATCCATACGCTGGGTGATAATGCGGCAGCGGATTAGAATATCTGACCCTTGCTGGGTAAACCATAAACGGGCCAGTTGACGGCGTCGATTGGGGGCTGGCCTGACCAAGTCACGTACTCTTGTGGAGTCAGCACCGGCCGTGCCGACTTCCAAGGGTTGGGAGACGAGGTCAGTGGCCATGGAGGACTCGCGATCAAGCCGATAGCGGGTAGTGAACGCGTTGTACGCGACGACTTGTACTTGCTCGATCGTCGCTCCAGGCAATAATCGACCAGCGGAGTCTGATTCCCGGCGGCGGGCGGCGCCGTCCCTCCAATCGTTGGTTGATTCACACCCCATAATACCTACAACGATAATCGCAAGGAGAGCATAACTCATTCGCTCACGTAGTATTGAGGGTCTCATTTCAATCTCCAGTAGTTAGGATGCCATTCGGCTGAAACGGGATCTTCCGATAACACCGGGACAGGTTCGACCGAACTCTGGCACGGAAGAGTCGCCTTGCTGGGCCTTATACGCAATATCCCGGACGCAAGCATTATGCGAGCATGGCGGGGACAGTGCAAGCGGATGAAGACGAGTGGGATTGCAGGTGCCTGACTGATGGCGAGGCATGGCTCTGCTTTGGGGTAATGTCCGACGGTCGAAACCGGTAATTCCTGCTGGCCGGGTCACAACTGGTTGCATCAATTTGCCGATATAGACAAAAATAAACGCACCTTGAATTTATCGGAGGTGCACGTTTGCTTGAATGAGGCGTATGTTGGTGCTAGAATCAGCCGGTGCCCCGTACAATTTGGTCGGAATTCACTTTTTTACAGGACTTGGCGGCCAATAATCAAGCTCGGGCAAACGACGGGGGGTGTTTGAGCGAAGCAACCGGCTAACGGAGCGGCTATTCGATGAAATGCTAGTTCATCGGCGGCCATAACTACCTCAGGGAGAGGATAATGTTTGAACGCTTTACCGATCGTGCCAGAAAAGTCATGGCCTTGGCTAATCAAGAAGCCCAACGCTTCAACCATGAATATATCGGGACCGAACACATCCTGCTCGGACTGGTGAAGGAAGGCTCAGGAGTCGGGGCCAATGTCCTGAAAAATCTCGACGTAGATTTGCGCAAGGTACGGCTGGAAGTCGAGAAACTGGTTAAGAGCGGGCCGGACATGGTGACCATGGGCAAGCTGCCGCAGACCCCGCGGGCCAAGAAAGTGATCGAGTATGCGATCGAGGAGGCCCGTAGTCTGAACCATAATTACGTTGGCACGGAACACCTGTTGCTGGGCCTGCTGCGAGAACAAGATGGGGTAGCTGCTCAGGTACTGATGAACCTGGGGCTTAAGCTTGAGGATGTCCGTGAAGAAGTTCTCAATCTTTTAGGGGCGGGCCTGGAAAACGAGGAAACCTCCGCTACGGCCGCTGCCGAACCCAAGAAAGGGAAGAGCAAGACCCCGGCCTTGGACAGTTTCGGACGCGATCTGACCCAGATGGCCAGGGAGGCCAAACTGGATCCGGTGATCGGTCGACAAAGAGAAATCGACCGGGTGATCCAGATTCTCTGTCGGCGACAGAAGAACAACCCGGTCCTCCTGGGTGAGGCTGGGGTAGGCAAGACGGCCATCGTCGAGGGCCTGGCCCGCAAGATCGTCAGCAACGAGATTCCCGAACTGTTGGCCAACCGGCGCATTGTGGTGCTTGATCTGGCCATGATGGTAGCGGGCACCAAATATCGTGGACAATTCGAGGAGCGGATCAAGGCGGTCATGAATGAGGTGATCCGGGCCCGGAACGTCATCCTCTTTATCGACGAATTGCATACCTTGGTCGGCGCAGGTGGAGCGGAGGGGGCAATCGATGCATCCAATGTTCTGAAACCGGCCTTGAGTCGGGGGGAAATCCAATGCATCGGGGCTACCACCCTCGACGAATATCGAAAATACATCGAAAAAGACGGGGCACTTGAGCGGCGTTTCCAGCAGATCATCGTCGATCCCCCCAATCGGGAGGAGACAATTAAAATCCTTAAAGGCTTGAGAGATCGGTATGAAGCCCATCATCGCGTGCAGATTACCGATGGGGCTATTTTCCAATCGGTCGAGCTATCCAACCGGTATATCACCGGCCGGGTACAGCCGGACAAAGCAATCGACGTGATTGACGAGGCCGGAGCGGCGGTTCGTTTGCGTAGCATGACCAAGCCACCAAACCTGACCGAACTGGAGCGGGAGATCGATCGTTTGCGGATGGAGAAAGACGAAGCCGTCAAGAACGCCGATTACGAGCGGGCGGCCGAACTGCGGGATAAGGCTGAAGTAGCCCAGACCCGCAAGGATGATATGACTCGAGAATGGCGAGATCGAGCCAAGGAAATCGACGGAGTGGTGGACGAAGAGGTCATTGGCGAGGTCGTTTCTAAGATTACCGGGGTGCCGCTCACCCGCCTGGAGAAGGACGAGGTTCAGCGGCTTCTCAATCTCGAGGACGAGCTGCATAAACGGATAATCAGCCAGGACGAAGCGGTGAGGGCCGTGTCCAGAGCAGTACGCCGTTCGCGCAGCGGGCTGAAGGATCCGAACCGTCCGATGGGCAGCTTCATTTTCATCGGGCCGTCTGGTGTCGGCAAGACCTATCTGGCGAAATGCCTGGCCGATTTCATATTCGGGGACGAGGACGCGTTGGTTATCCTGGATATGTCCGAATTCATGGAGAAGCACAACATAAGCCGCTTGGTCGGCGCCCCTCCCGGATACGTCGGGTACGAAGAGGGCGGCCAGCTTACCGAACGTATTCGCCGTCGTCCTTACTCAGTGGTCCTGCTCGACGAAATCGAAAAAGCGCATCCGGACGTGTTTAATATGTTGTTGCAGATCATGGAAGAGGGTCGCTTGACCGACTCCTTCGGTCGGCACATCGACTTCAAAAATACGATCCTCATTATGACCAGTAATATCGGGGCTGACCGAATCACTAATCAGTCGGAATTCGGCTTCGGTAAGCGCGACGAAAACGTCAGCTACGAGAAGATGAAGAATATGCTCAAGGGGGAAGTAGAAAGATACTTCCGTCCGGAGTTCATCAATCGCGTGGATGAGCTGGTCGTATTCCACAAGCTCACGCATGTGGATCTGGTCAAGATCGTTGAGCTTGAGGTTGATAAGGTGACGAAGCGGCTTGCCGAGCAAGGCCTTAAACTTGAGATTGACCAGCCCGCCAAGGATTTCCTTATTGAACACGGTACCGACGAGAAATTCGGGGCCAGGCCATTGCGCCGGGCGATCGAGAATAAGATCGAGGACACGCTGTCCGAGGCCATATTGCGAGGCGAATACAAGGGCCGGAATCGTATCGTTGTTACAGTCAAGATCGACGAGGAAGGTGATAAGCGTCTGATATTCGAGGCTGTGACCACCGATCCATCCGAGCCGGCCGAGGACACAGTGGTAGCGGCCAGCGGAAACGAGGGAACCTGAAAAGCTTGAGCCCTCTACGATAGTATTTGGTTAGGGCTTGCTGGGGTCGTATCGCGAATCGGGCTGGTGATGGTCGTCCAGGGATATCTGGACAGACCACATCCAGCAGTGATCTATCGTGGTCGGTTCTTCATAACCACGCAATATCACTCTGCGATTACGCTGAGCAGGTGTCGCCGGGGCATCTTGATTAATCCCCCAGCTTGACGGTCTCGTAAATGAAAGGACCGTCCTTGTGTCCGGTGATTATACCAATTTCAACCACGCCATGCACGGTATCGTTCCAGTAGTGCAGATAAAGCGGGCCCATCCGCGCGACTTCGTTGCCGTCCTTCGGATCGGGGCGGAACTCGATCTTGATGATGTCGCCGGGATACGCGGGATTCCAGCCTGAATAGGACAGGATCTTGTCATGCGAGAGGAGGTGGCCCGGGGGATAGATCTGCGTATAGGGCCTGTCCGTGTATCGGAGAAAATTCGGACTGAGCAACACGTCGTTCTTGTAGACCAATAAGCTGAATCCGTTGGTGTGGATGTTGTGTTTATTGGTCAGATCCTCGCGGTTTCCCCAGTCTCCGTCGTAGTCCGGGCTACCGCTCAAGGTGACCGAAAGCTCGCGGGCGAAAGAGGCCTCGATCGGGTTGCCGCCGCTCTGAAGCGTGCGTTTCTGTTCGAACCCGGCGAGGGCCATGCCGGAAGCGTTGAGGGCCGTCGCGTTCACGTTGACGATTTGCCCGGGGATCAGGCCCTCGAAGGTGAAGTCGTTGCCGACGCTGCCTTCGAGTGTGTCGGGGTCGATTGGTGGAATATCCATGCTCTCGTAGGCCATGGTGACCCGGACCTTGGCCGTCCCGGCTGGAAGAGGGTCGAGCACCTGCACATCGGCCCACGTCGGCAGATAGAGAAAGGCGTTTTCCGTCTTGGAGTGCAACGCGAGCTTGGCGAAAAAGTCACTGTCCGCCCCGGAGCCCGTACTCATGGTCGGTAAAATGTGCTTGAAACCGAAACCGTACGGATCGGCCCCGCTGGGCGGGGAGGACGGCGGCGGCGTACCGGTCTTCCGGGGCACGCCGGCTTTGGCTGCGGCCCGCTGAATCTCGCCGCTGTTCCAGGTTTCGCGGTCGGATTCGTTACGCCGGGCCATCATGCCGATCAGCCACACGGCGTCCAAGGCGGTCTGCGTATCGACGGCACCGGTCCAGGCCAGCAATGTTCCGGCCGCGGATCCGCCGAAGATCATGGGGGCTATGTCGAAGGCCTGCATAGTTGGGGCGTTGGTAATGCGCTTGAAGCCGAAGCCGAACGGGTCGGCTCCGCTGGGCACGCCCGCCGGGTCGAGGTCCGGCCAGTTCTCCTCCGGGTTGGCGTAGGCGTTCGGCGAGGCGATATACACCAGGCTGTTGGGCAGCGGACCCACCAGGCGCTCTTTCCACAGATCATCACGCATGTAGTAATACGGGCGAACCGCGGAACCGTCCCGGTTCGCGTGCGAGACGATCAACAGACGCCCCTTGGCGGTTTCCACTTCCACGTCGATGCCGTCGATTTTGACGGCGGGGACAATCGGTTTGAAGCCGAAACCAAAGGGATCGGCGCCGGCCGGGCCATCCGGTGGAACCTTGGTGGCCTCATGCACTACCGGGCCGGCGGCGGCGACCTGAATGAAGTAGCGCGGGGTCCGCGTCGCGGTGCCGGTGGCGGCCGCGCGGATGGCCTTGAATCCGAAGTTGAATGGATCGCCGGGGTCGGGGGGCAGGACCGCGGACGGATCTGACGTGCCGCCAGCCGTCGAGCCGGCCGTACGCGTGACATCCATGTACAGTCCGTGGGCGATGATGACGATCACGCCGTATGGATCAAGGTTGAAGAAATCGCGGAAGCGGAGGGTGGCGTAGTCGTCGCGTGGACGGTTGACTTTGACGGTGAAATCCGCCGGATCCCAGTGGTTGACGAACACGAGCCGGGTCTGGAGGCTTTCGAACAGATCGATGTCGGCTCCGTCGAGGTCTTCCGACGCGGCGCTCAGGAAGAGGATTTTCCTGCTGGTCGGGGTGTGCAGGAGCGCATCGGCGCCGGGGATCCGCGCTTTCGTTTCGCTTTTGGACGACGTGCCCAGGCCCTTGGCGGACACGGGCTTTTGCGTTGCGTTGGAAACCTTGTCCTCCATGGGTTGCGGATCGTAGGGATCGCCGGTGCCAAAGCCCTCGATGGTATTGATCCCCGCCCGAGCCCCGCTCTCGAACGCCATGACGATCGTATAGTTGTCGTTGGCCAGGCCCGCCGAAGTCACTCCGGACGTACCGTTGTTCAGTTCGTCGACCAGGGTGTTGCGGGCCTCGACGGCCTCCTGCGTTTCCAGCAGGGTGGCGTAGCGGGCGGTGGCCTCTTTCAACGCCTTGATATCCGCGGCGTTGGGGGCGGCCGTCCCCTCGGGCACGGTTTCGTTGTCCGGGTTCGTCGCCGACGGGCACCCCCCCAGCCATCCAATCGCCAGGACAGTAAGTAAAACTATGGGCACATATCCTTGCCGGTTCATCTCATGGCTCCTCGAATTCGAAATGGATCGTGTCGATTTGTTCGACGGTACCGTCGGCCCGAATACCACCATTGTACCGACGTTGCCCTGGCGGCGCCTACTGCTTTTTGGCACATTCAACATAGTAAAGATTAATGGAGATATAACCATTTCCTGCTACTGTGGATGGCGTGAAGATTAAAGCGGCGTATTCTGGGTGGTATACAAGGTCACCCATTTACGGAGGATACGCCATGGGTCAAATGACGACGGATAGGGTTTGTTTCCCAGAGGCTTCGAGCGGGGACGTGCTGATGGGAATTCTGCGAGAGGGCGCTCAGGAGCTGTTGGCCGATGCCATTGAAGCGGAGGTGGCCGCTTATCCCGAGTCTCACACAACAGCGTAGAATTTCGGCATATCGACAAGAACAGGCAGCGCATGCGATCCACGAGTTCGATCTTGCCGCCGTACCTGTGACGGACGAAGAGCCTCGATAAACTGATCCCGTGGTTTTCCCTCAAGGGGATCAGCACGGGCGACTTCAGCAAAGCGTTGCTGGCGGTCCTTGGTCCTGAATCGCCAGGACTGAGTACTTATACGATGATCCGGTTCAAGGATGGCTGCGACAGGGCTACGGCCGGGCGGCCGCCGCGCCTTTGGGGGCCATGGCGTAGACCTCGACCCGCCGGTTGTGCTGTCGCCCCTTGGCATCAACATTCTCGGCCACCGGGCGCTGCGTGCCCCAGCCGCAGGCTACCATTTCCTGATTCGCCCCCTGACTTTGTAGGAAACGGATCACTGCCGCAGCCCGCTCGCAACTGAGTTGTAGATTGTCCTTCCAGCCGCTGTAGCGGATCGGCTGGCTGTCGGTATGGCCGAAAACCCAGATTTCGTAACCGGCGTAGTTACTCTGGATCGCCTGGGCCATCTGGTCGAGGGTCTGCTTCGCGGTACTCTTGAGGGTGGCCTTACCCGAATCGAACAGGATCGTGCCCTCGATGCTGATCATGGCCCCGCCGGGAATGACGCTCCAGCCATCAGCCGCAGTCCCGCGGTCGGCCAACTGCTCGCGAAGCCGATCGTTCTCGGTGCGTAGGCGGACGGCTTCGTCCTCGGCCGCATAGCGGGCCTGATCGGCGTCGGCCAGTTGCCGTTCAAGCTCCGCGATCCGGTCGATGGCGGTTCGGTCCACCAGATCAAGCGTACCCGGCTCTTTTTGCGGCTGCTGGCAGCCCAGAACGGAAATCATCAAGACTGCGCCCAACAACCCCATGGAGAAACGCGTTCGCAAAAACATGACCAAGCCTCCTTAATGGTTTTGATATCCGCACGAGCCTCGGCCGGCGGAGGGACCGCCGTGACCTTGCTCGTGGGTCAGGATTCCTCCGTGATCGAGTGCCGTATTTTCTCGTCGATCCGCTTTTCCCGCTCGGCCAACTCCTGGCTCACCCGGCGTTGTTCCTGCATCTGCTGATCGAGTATCGCCGCCTGGCGCACTTCCTTTAATTCATGCAATACCCGGAAAATCTTGCGGGCACCCCACCAGCATATAACCGCGCTGACCGCCGTAATCAACATCAGCCAGAGAATATTAACATCTTCATAGGTCGCGAAAAACCACACGTCGGTGGTGTGATTGCGGTTCATCAGAACCAGCAGCAAAACCACCGCGATGACCGCGATCATCACGCCCAGTTTAAGATAAACCTTGACCTGTCGCATCGCAAGTGCCATGTATTTCCCGCTTTCAAGAGACGAATAAGCCGCGCACACCGGCAACAACGTATTTACCATCATCGTAGGTTAAGATACACCAGAATCCGGTCAGCGAACACCGCCGCCAGTAAAAATCCGAGCCCCAGCCATGGCCCGAAAGGTAGTGCCCGACTCTGGCGACGTAGGTGAATCACGATCATGGCCAGCAGAGTTAGTGGGGCGGCGAGAAAGAACCCAAGAAAACTCACAGGCCAGCTGGCCACCGCGCCGGCGGCGGCCAGGATATGCACGTCGCCCATCCCGAGCGCCTCCTTGCCAAATAGAAGGGTAAATATGATTCGCGTTGCCCAGCCGATCAAGCCGCCGATGACCCAGCCAGCGATGGCCGTGGACAGCCCACACAACGGTTGCCAATCCCCGAGCGGTTGCCAGTGCATTGCGGAATCAAAACACGCCTTGACCATCGGCACATAATGGATCAAAAGCAGCCAGGCCGCGCCCAGAATAATTGCCGGCGAAAGTAACTTCATCTCCGCTAACGCATTACGTCGAGCACCGGATGCCCCCTCGGTGATCTCCTCGATAATTTCAGCATCGGCCGCCGGTTGCGGATGACTGGCCAAAATGGCCAGGGCGACAAAGAGGAAGGCCAAGCCCCCGACCAAACGAGCAGTCTCGGCATAACCCGGTGAAACCAGAGGCGCGCCAGCCGGGGCGTCTGGCGATCCGGCGATGGTCAGGGCCACGACATAAGCGGCCGCCAGGCCGACGGCCATCAGCAAACCAAGCCAGGCCAACGGGCCGGGCGAGCCCGTGAGTTTTTCTTCCGGTGGAACCGGCTCATCCGATAAGACCGCCGTCTCGGACGTGATCGGCTCGCGTAGAAAAAGCCATGCCCCGACGAGCAGTCCGACGACGACGGCCGCCGACCAGCCGGCCAGGGGCATACCGGGACGAAGCCAGTCCGTCGAACTCGCCGGCGTCCAAAACAGGTGGGCCAAAGCTCCGGCAGCGGTTATCAACCAGGTGACCCGGATATCGACCATGTAGGCCTCCAGGTCCATCACCGCCAGAGCGATCAGCCCGGCGAACAGGGCCCAATGACCTAACAGCATCGGCCAATCGTTGGCCAGCTCGCTGATTCCCAATCTTTGTCGCGAGATGAAGAACGCGTCATAGACCAGCAGGAACACGAAAGCGGTAGCCAGCTCGACCAGCGGATATTGCAGGGAGATACGGGTCTTGCATCCCCGGCAGCGTCCGCCGAGCAGGAAATAACTAAGCACCGGGATATTATCGTACCAGATGATGGCTTGACGGCAGGCGGGGCAGAACGAGCGGCTCGGCCGGCGAATGGACAGGTCGCGCGGCCAGCGGTAGATGACCACGTTTAGAAAGCTGCCGATGCACGCGCCGAGCAGCAGGCTGACGATGGACCAGTAGAGAACCGTCGATGACGGAGAGAGAGATGGAGGGATGGATTGCGTCAACACACCCGTACCGAGGCAGTGATTCGCGATGCAGGCCCACATGTCTTTCTCTCCGTCCCTCCGTCATTTTCCATTGAGTAGGGATGGCCTGGCGGGACGGTTAATCATATTTGAGAACACTATGCACGTCCCAGCGGGTCAGGCGCGAGCGGCCATCCAGCCCCGACAGCTCGATCAGGAACGCGACGGCGATGATCGTGCCGCCGAGCTGCTCGACCAGTTCGCAACAGGCTTGCATGGTACCGCCGGTCGCCAGCAGGTCGTCAACCATGAGCACGCGCTGCCCCGGCCGAATCGCGTCGGCGTGAATCTCCAGGGTGTCGGTCCCGTACTCCAGATCATAGGTTACGGATCGTTTGGCGGCCGGCAGCTTACCGGGCTTGCGTACCGGGACGAAACCAGCGGAAAGATTACGGGCGACGGCCGTACCGAAAATAAAACCGCGGGACTCGGCCCCGACCACCACGTCGATATGCTTGTCCCGAAAGGGCTGAGTCAGAAACTCGACCGCCAGGGACAACCCGGCCGGATCTTGAAGCAGCGGGGTGATATCTCGAAACAAGATGCCCGGTTTCGGGAAATCCGGTATGTCGCGGATCATACGATCCAACACCGCAGCCCCGGGTACGTCGCTTTGTGCGCCCATGAAGTTCTCCTCGGTTATCGGCCAAAAATAGCGATGTGATCTTAGGCGATGGGCCTGCTGCTCGCAACCAGTTATGCATGGTCTTACTCGCGAACTTTTTCCCGAGGGGGCATTTTCATAAATTGGCGGAACGTTTAAGATACGTTTTTCTTTTCGGGGCCTGAGCATGTCGGTACGTTTCATCATCGGCCGGGCGGGAAGCGGCAAGACGTGGCGCTGTCTGGAGGCGATCCGGACGCGGCTGCGGGAGGACGCGGCCGGCGGGCCGAGGTTGCTGCTACTGGTTCCGGAGCAGGCCAGTTTTCAGATGGAGCGGGCCCTGATCGAAACGCCGGACCTGGCCGGCTATACCCGTTGCGAGGTGTTGAGTTTTCAGCGGCTGGCCTACCGGATTTTCGCCGAGCGCGGCATCGATCCGCGGTCGGCGGACCAGACCATCGGGCCGCTCGGTCGGCTGATGGTCATCCGGCGGCTGATCCGCCTGGAAAAATCCGCACTGACCATTCTGGACCGCGTGGCCGACAAGCCGGGGCTGGTGCGGCAGGTCGCGAACACCATCGAGGAATTGATGCGCGAGGCGGTCGATCCGCCGGCGCTGGTCGAGCTGGCCGAGCGGCTCGAGGAAAGCAATCCGCTGGCCGCCGCCTGGACCGGCGATCTGACCCGGCTGTACCGGGCGTATCTTGACCATCTGATCGATGACCGGCTGGACCCGGCCCAATACCTGCAATTGGCGGCCGAACGGCTGGATCAATGCCCGTGGCTGTGCGACGCGGAGGTATGGGTCGACGGCTTCGCCGGCTTTACCCGGCAGGAATATCACTTGCTGACCGAACTGGCCCGGCGGGTGCGGAGCATGGAAATGACTCTGCTGCTCGATCCGCGGGCAGCGGCGGTCACGGCGGATTCAATTCCCTGGTTGAGCTATTCGCTTTTCGCCCGGACGGAACGTACGCTGGCGCGGCTGGGGCACGATTTGAAGGCCGCCGGCATCGACGTGCTTGAGCCGATATTACTTCAAGACAGTTGCAAAACGGGTTTGCCGAGGCCGGAAACGCCTACTCATTGCACCGGCGAGACGCCGGTGCCACACCATGTAAACCGGCTTCAGAAAGCGGCCCGTCACATGCCGGGACATCGACCTTGCGAGGCTGATGAGAAGCACCGGCGAGACGCCGGTGCCACACCGGCTTCGGAAAGCATTCCTGCGGGTGACACACCGGCTACAGAACGCATTCCTGAAGACTCGACACCGTCTCGCTTTCAAGCGCCAGCTTTGGTTGCTCTGGAAAATAATCTGTTTCGCGCACTGACGGCCGAGGCCGGGCCGATCACCCCGGAAACCGTCCGGGCCCTCGATTTTCCCGACCGGCGAACGGAGGTGGCCGCCGCCGTCGCGGAGATCGAACGGCTGACCCGGCGGGCCGATCCGCCGATGCGCTACCGCGATATCGCGGTGATCGTCCGCGACCTGGGGGAATACCACGACCTGATCGCCGCGGCGTTGCGCGGGCAGGGCATCCCCTGTTTTCTGGACCGCCGCGAGCCGACGACGCACCATCCGCTGGTCGAGCTGGTGCGTAGTCTGCTGGCGTTGGCCGCCGACGATTGCCGTTCGGACGCGGCGCGGCTGTCGCTCAAGACGGACTTGTTGAATCTCGATACCCGGGAAGCTGATCTTCTGGAAAATTACGTGCTGGCCTGCGGGATCGTCGGCCGGACGACTTGGAAGGAGGAATGGACGAGTACGCGCTACTTCCCCGACAAGGCCCGCAACGAGGAAGATACGAAATGCCAGCAGGAAGTTCTACGGGAGATTAATCATATCCGGCGGCGCTGGTGGGCTCGGGTCGGGTCGTGGCTGGATTGGGCGGCCGCGCATCCTGACGCTACGGGGCGAGAATGGGCGGAAGCGTTTTACGCGTGCCTCGAACAGGCGGGGGTGGGCGCTCGTCTGGCCGACTGGGCCGAGCAGGACGAAGGCGACGGGCGCGGCCACGAAGCGGACATGCACCGGCAGATCTGGGTGGATTTCGTCGAGTTGCTCGACGAGTTCGTCAAGGCTTTGGGGACCGAGTCGATACATGTCAGTGAGTTTCGCGAGACGCTGGAAGCGGCGTTGGCGGAGTTCAATCTGGGGCTGGCCCCGCCCACGCTGGATCAGGTGCTGGTCGGCTCGATCGAGCGCAGCCGTCATCCGCCGGTGCGGGCGGTACTGCTATTAGGTTTTGATGAGTGTTATTTCCCGCTGCATACGGCCGAGGATCCGTTGCTCGGCGATGTCGAGCGGGAGTTGCTGGCCAAGAGCGGTCGCGAGATCGGCCCGACCCGGCGGCAACAACTGCTCAACGAACGCATGTTGGCGTACATCGCCCTGACCCGGGCCTCGGAGCGGGTCTGGATCAGTTGGCCGCGAGCCGACGGACAAGGCAAACCGCTGAGGCCCTCGCCTTACCTGCAAGATGTTTTGCGGGCTCTGCCGGGTTTGACGGTGGAAAAAATCGCCGAGCCGTGGGGCGAGCGTTCATTGGATTGGGTCGCCCGGATCAACGAGCTGGGCGGGCGACTGGCCGCCGAATTTCGCCGACGGGGAGAGCCGGACCAGGACGCCGCGCCGGATAAGCGGGCGTTGTTCAATGCCGTATATGAACGGGTTAGGGAACAGTCTTCATGGACCCATACGCTGCGGAGTTGTTTCGGCGGGCTGGGGTATCGCAACGAGGCCCGGTTGGAGAGCGGTCTCATCGAGCGAGCGACGCGCGATCCCTTCGCCGCCAGCGTGTCGCGGTTGGAGCGTTTCGCGGCTTGTCCCTTCGCTCACTTCGCTGATTATTTCCTGAAGTTGAAAGCCCGTGTGGAGCCTTCGCTGAACGTCATGGACCTGGGTACGGTCTGCCATGCCGTGCTGGAGAAATTCGTCGATAGCCTGGCCAAAGAGCAACGCAGCCTGGCCGAGTTGGCCGAGGACGAAATCAATGAACGGGTCGACCGGATCAGCGGCGAGATGCTGCCGGAACTGGCCGGCGACATGCTGCTGGCCGAAGCCCGCAACGCGTATCTCTACGACCGGAGCCGTTTCCATCTGCACCGTTCGCTGCGGCGGCAGTGGGAGGCGGCGCGGCTGGGGCGTTATCGTCCCGCGGCGGTCGAGTTTCCGTTCGGGATGAGCGCGCGGACACCGGCCGCGACGCTGACCACGCCCAAGGGGCGGCGTGTCCTCTTGCGGGGGCTGATCGACCGGGTGGACGTGGCCGAGCTGGCCGACGAACTGCTCGGCGTGGTAATCGACTACAAGCGGACCACGGAACGCAAGCTGGACTGGACGCAGGCCTATCACGGGCTGAGCGTGCAACTGGTGACGTATCTGCTGGCCTTGCGGCAGGTGGGGCAATCGCTGACCGGTCGGCCGATTCGACCGGTCGCGGCGTTGTATCTGCCCCTGATCGAGCCGTTCCAAACCGTGGCGCATCCGTCGGAACCCAAGAAGCCGATCAAGTGGCGCGGGGTGATCGACGTTTCGAGAGTGGATACGCTCGATGGCAGGGTCGATGGAGCGGGAACCGCATCCGACTTTATCTCGGCGGCGATCACCAAAAAGGGCGAGAATGTGGCGAATTCGGATTTGCTGGACAGCGACCAATTCGAAGTGCTGCTGCGGCATGTCCGGCGGCGGATCGGCGAGTTGGCCGACGCCCTGCTGGACGGCGATATCTCCGTGCGGCCTTATCGGCTGAATCGAACGATGCCCTGCGGGTTCTGCAAGTTTAGCGCGGTCTGCCGCTACGAGATCGAGACCCAGCCGCCGCGGCTGCTGGAAGGGATGGGTTCGAAAACGCAGGTGCTGGAGCGCATCATGCAGGAGGCCGAGGATGCCGGATCGGGTGAGTGATATCTCTGACCCCCTCAATCGCCTGACGGAGAGCCAGCGCCGGGCGGTGACTATACTCGGGCAGAGTGTATTGGTCTCCGCAGCGGCCGGGGCGGGCAAGACCACGGTGCTGGCCGAACGCTGTGCCGATCTGGTCTGCCGGCAGCGCTGCCGGGTCGATGAACTGCTGGTGGTGACGTTCACGGACGCGGCCGCCGGCGAGATGCGGATGCGGATCGAGGCGGTCATCCGGCGCGAGCTGGAAAAAAATCCCGCCGACGGGTTCCTGAACGAGCAGCTTCACCTGCTCGACGCGGCGAATATTTCCACCATCCACGCCTTCTGCAAGTCGCTGATCCAGCGCTGGTTCCCGCAAGCCGGGGTCGATCCACAGGCGGCCGTACTCAGTGGCGAGGAAGCGGAATTGCTTCGCCGTGAGGTGCTGGACGGCTTTTTCGTCGAGTTATATGAGGGGCAGGACGAACTTGCCGAGGCGTTTCGCCGCTGGGTGGACGATTACGGCGGCGGCAACGATTACAAAATGATCGGGCTGGTCCTGGACCTGCACGGCTATCTCGGCAGCTTGGCGGACCCGGAACAATGGCTGGCCATGTCTCGCCGGCAACTGGACCCGACGGACGGCGACGGGCTTGCCGGCCGCCTGCATAGCTTGCAGCGCGACCGGATCATGCATGCGTTGCAGGGGCTTGGCACGTACGCCGGGCAACAGGCCGCTCTGATTCGTCGCTGCTGGCCTATCGCCGCCGACCGGGCGGACAATCTGGACGAGTTTATTGATGATCTGGGAGGTTGGTGGAAAACTCTTCATGACGGCCCGGCGGAAACCTGGGAAACGGTGGCCGAGGCGATACGGCAATATGGATGGACCAAAGCCAACGGCAGACCCAGGAAAATTAGCGCCGAAGAAAAAGCCGCCTTTGATGCGGCCTTGGATGTCCGCAACAAGGTCAAAGAACTCTTCGAGAAAAAGGTCGCGAAGCAAATCTGCGCATTCAGCGCGGCCGAATATGCCGAGGGGCTGGAACGCATCCGCCCCTACGTGGACACTCTGATTCGCCTGGTGACCGAATTCGAGGAACGCTATCAGGCGGCCAAGGCCGCGCGGGCGGCGGTGGACTTCAACGACCTGCAACGCTTCGCCTGTCGGCTGTTGTGCGTGGACGGCGATCCGAATCGGCCTTCGGAAGTCGCCCGCCAGATGCAGCGGCAGTTCCGTTATGTGTTGGTTGACGAGTTTCAGGATATCGATCCGTTGCAGGAAGCCATTCTCCGCCTGGTCAGTCGGGAATCGGCCGACCCGCCGGAAGGCAATCTGTTCGCGGTCGGGGACATCAAGCAGAGTATCTACCGGTTTCGCCTGGCCGAACCGGATTTGTTCGCGAACCGGGCCGAGCGCTTCGCGAACGATGCGGCCGCCGGCGCCCTGATTTTCCTGCGCGAGAATTTCCGCAGCCGACCCGAACTGATCGAGGCGGTCAATTTCATCTTTCAGGGGCTGATGAGCCGGGCCTTCGGCGGCAGCGACTACGACGAGCGCGCCCGGCTCGTGGCGGGCAAGACTTTTCCGCCAGCGGTGGGCGCGCCGGTTTTCGATCGGCCGGCCGTCGAACTGCATTTGCTCGAACCGGTCACCGCCCGCAATCGTCCCACTCGCGACGACGACGATAACTTGGAACAGGACGAAAGCCCGGCGGATGAAATGGAACTGGAGGCCCTCGAGCGCGAGGCGTACCTGATCGGCCGGCGGATTCAATACTGGATGGGCGACAACCCGGGCAAGCAGCGTTACCACCTCGCGGACAAACCGGCCGACGCCGGCGGGCCGCCGGACCTGCGTCCGCTCGAATACAAGGATATCGTCATCCTGCTGCGCTCGATGCCGCACAAGGCCGACCCCATCGCCGACGTGCTGCGGCGGATGGGTATACCGGTTCATGTCGAGCGGGGCGATGACAATCTGGACAGCACGGAGTTCAACGATTGCGTGAGCCTGTTGCGCGTGCTGGACAATCAACAGCAGGATATTCCGCTGGCGGCGGCGATGCGCGGCCCGCTGCTGGGCGGGCGTTTCAGCGAAAGCGACCTGTTGGAAATTCGCCTGGCCGATCGAACGCTTCCGTTTCACGAGGCCGTGCGTAAATATGCGGTTGCCGGGCCGGATCGCAACCTGCGCGAGCGGCTGGAAGTGTTCCTGGCCCGGCTCGATCGCTATCGCCGGCGCATTCAACGGGCCCCCGTCGCGGAGGCGCTGTGGGAGATTATCGAGGCGAGCGACTATCCGGCCTACGTCGCCGGTCTGCCGGATGGAATGCGCCGACGCGAGCATCTGGTACGCCTGCACGAGCTGGCCCGGCAGTTCGGGCATTTCTCGCGGCAGGGATTGCGACGCTTTCTGCGTTTCCTCGACGATCTGGTGGCCAGCGATCAAAGCTGGAAACAACCGTCCGGCGGCAGCGCGGAGGATAATCTCGTTCGGATCATGACCATTCACACCAGCAAGGGGCTGGAATTCCCGGTGGTCATCCTGGCCGACCTGAGCAAGCGGTTCAATCTGACGGATACGCGGCAAAGCGTGCTGGTGGATCGCAAATTCGGGCTGGCCATGCAGGCGGCGGACCCGGAAAAACGCATTTATTACCCGACCCTGATCCACCAGTTGGCCGCCGAGCATGTGCATCGCGAATCGCTCGCCGAGGAACTGCGCGTCCTGTACGTGGCCCTGACCCGAGCCCGCGAACATCTGATGCTGGTCGGTCGCTACGATCCCGGCAAGGCGGCGACTTTACGCGGCGGTCAGGTTGAGGGCGACGGCCCGCATGTGCTTTCCACGCTGGAACTCGAAACGGCCACGAATCCGTTGGATTGGTTGATTCCCGTTATCGCTTCCGGCCCCGGCCGGCTGGTGGCCTGGCCCGGCGAGAACCGCCCGTCGCCGGAAGTGCTGTTCGAGGTCCATACACACGATCGAGCCGCCACCGATGAATGGCGCATCCCCCCGGCCGAGGAGACCGGCCGGTATGAACAACTGGTTCGACTGGCCGACCTGCGCCCGCTCCCGGATGATGAGCCGCGGGCGCCCGACGGCGCGGCGGATGAACTGATCGATTTTATAAGCGGCCGATACCCGGCGCTGGAATTGACCGCGCTGCCGGCCCGCGTGGCGGTCAGCGAGTTGAAACGCCGCTGGGAGGCGTTGCACGATCCGGATGAGCAGCGTCGGCCTTCCCCTCGCCCGGCAACGCCGGCTCGGCCACTGTTCGTTTCCGAAAAACCGTCGGACGACCCGGCCGCCCGGGGCACGGCCACGCATCGGTTCCTGCAACTGGTCGATTTGGCCCGGCCTTGCGACCTCGATGATCTGCGCGAGCAATGTCGCCGGATGAACGCCGACGGACGCCTCGGCCGGCACGAGACGAGCATGGTCATGCTGGAGGCGGCCGCCTGGTTTTTCGAGACGGAGCTCGGTCGCCGCGTGCGCGAGGCCGCCGCTCGGGTCCGCCGCGAAATCGCCTTTATTTCGCGAATCCTTCCGCAAGATTACGATCGGGATGCGCGTGGACGCGATAACGCCGATGTGATTCTGATCCGCGGCATGATCGATCTGCTGCTGGAAGGGGATAAGCATCTGGAAATCGTGGACTTCAAGACGGACCGGATCGAGACGGACGCATGCCCGGCCCGGGCCCGCGATTACCAGACGCAGATTCGCACGTACGCCAAGGCCCTCGCGAATATTTATCGCCGGGACGTAACGAGTTGTTTTTTGGTGTTCCTGCATGCCCGACGCATCATCGAGATGGAACGCGAATGAGCCGGACCGCACGGGTTTCGACCCGCTGGCTGTTTCCTTGCCGAGCCGACGCGAAGTAGCCTGGCGCTGGCTTGCCATGCAACCGCTGGTCCCGCCGGCCGTCGGTCTGGTCGCGGGGATCTGGCTCGATTCCGTTTGGCCTATTCCCTGGGTAATCGGCCTGTTGCTATTTGTACTGAGCGGATTGCTGCTGATTCCTGCGCGACAGAGGGGCTGGCTCGGTCATCCGGCGACGATGCTCGCGGCGCTGGCGGTCGGAACCTGCCTGCACGATCTGTCCTTTCGTCGTTGGCCGGACAATCATATCGTTCGGTACAGCACCGACGAGCCGATTCTCGCCCGGATCGAGGGTACGGTGCTGGATACCCCGCGAATCCAGGCCAGTCGCAGTGGGAAGATCAACTGGATACCGCAAAGCCCTTCCACCCGATTTCTCATGGAAGCCGACCGGATCATGGACGATGACGGCGGCCTGTCGGTCAGCGGCTGGGTTTCCGTGGTTGTTCGTGAACCGGTATTGGCCCTGGCCGCCGGCGACCGGGTTCGTTTGCTCGGCTGGCTTTCCCGCCTGGAACCGCCGTCCAATCCGGGCGGCCGGGATTGGTCCCTCATCGGCCGACGCCAGGGTATTCTCTTGCGCCTGTCCTGTCCGCGCGAGGGCAACGTCGAGGTACTCGAGGGCCATGTCGCCGGTCGGCGCTTTCTGAACCGCCTGCGTCTGAATATGCGCGGGCGCATGCTGGAACACACGTATCCCGGCGACGTGCCGGGCGGGCAACTGCTTTCCGCCCTGGTGCTCGGCCAGCGCAGCGCGGTGGACGAGAAGCTTAACGAGGCCTTCATCCGTACCGGAACCGTGCATTACCTGAGCGTCAGCGGGGCGCACGTAGGCATGCTCATGTCCGCCCTCTGGTTGGGGGGTATGCTGCTGGGGCGCTCGCGGCGCGAGTGCGCGGCGGCGGCCATGATTATCGTCACCCTGTACGCTCTGCTGGCCGAGCCGCGTCCGTCTATTCTGCGGGCTGCTCTGATGGCCAACCTGTTCTGTATATCCATCCTGCTGCGGCGACCGACACGTTCGCTCAACTGGCTGGCGGCCGCGGCGATTATTCTGCTGGTGGCCCGGCCGACGCAGTTGTTCGAGCCGGGGTTTCAACTGTCCTTCTTCACCCTGATCGGTCTGATTTTCGTCAGCCCGCGGCTATACGACGCAGGCGGAGAGTTTATTCTGCGCGTACTTGGCCGCGACGATCCGCTGCTGCGGCCGGCCATGCAGAAGAGAATCAACCCGAACCCGCTGCGCGATTTTCTGTGGCGTCTGACCCGGTGGCTGGGCCAATGGTTATCCATCGGGCTGGCGGCCTGGCTCGTGAGCATGCCGATCTGCGTCTATCATTTTCAGCAATTCTCCGTATGGGGTTGGCTGAATACGATTCTGATCGCTCCGCTGGTCTGGCTGGTGCTGATTCTCGGCCTGCTCAAGACCGTGTTGGCCGGCATCCTTCTTTTCGTCGCGGACTGGCTGGGGATGCCGCTGCGCTGGCTAACGGATATTTTGATCGAGGCGGTTTACACGCTGTCCGATCTGCCGGCCTCAAGGGTCACTACCCCGTTGTTGCCGTGGTGGCTGGTGTTGTGCGGGCTGGGCGTGATCGGGCTGTGGTTGATCGCGCCGTGGCTGCGGTGGCGAAAACGATGGCCGGGACTGGCAACCGTCGTGCTGATCCTGCTGGTCGGCTGGCAGCTTGCTCCCCCGCGACGGGGACAGGAACTGCGCCTGCATGTGCTGTCCGTCGGTAACGGCCTGTGCTGTCTGATGACCTTACCGGATGGAAAAAATATCCTCTACGATATCGGTAGCATGCCGCCTTACGATCTCGAACGCTGGACCCTTGGCCCGCTTCTGGCCAGGGAACGCATCTACCGGATCGATGCCGTCCTGCTCAGCCATGCCAACCTCGACCATTACAGCGCCCTGCCGGACCTGCTGGAGCGGCGGCGGGTCGGGCGGATCGTCAGCCCGCCGCATTTTGTTTCACACGGCCGCAAGAGCAGGAGTACGGCGACGGTCATGCGGGAGGCGGCCGACAAGGGGTTGGTCTGGGAAACGCTGGTCCGCCCCGCGCATTATCTTGATGCCGGCACCGTAACCATGGAAATCCTCTGGCCGCCGCCGGAAGAGGAATTGGAAATCCCCGAAAGCAACGATACATCGCTGGTCGTCCGGATCAACTATGCCGGCCGATCAATTCTGTTGAGCGGGGACATCGAGCAACTCGCCCAGGGACGTTTGCTGGCCGAAGCGGACCTGAAAGCGGACGTACTCGTTCTGCCGCACCACGGCGGGATGCGTTCGAATACCAGGCAATTTATCGAGTCGGTCAATCCGCGTTATTGTTTGCGTTCGAGCGGCCGTCGGGACCGGGACACGGACAGCGGCCTGCTCGAACTGATGGCCGACCGACGTTACTTCAACACCGCCGACGACGGGGCCCTCGAGGTCCGTATCACGCCGACGGATATATCCGCACAGCCCTTTAGTTCGCGAAAGGTATCGGCTGATTCGTATGAAGGTTATTGATCTACCTCAACCCGCTGGTTGTGATTCAATTGCATTTGATCAGCGGTCAGCCTGCAGGGTACCGGACGAATCGATCCTCATCAGGACGGGGTTGGGTTCGGCGTGGAAGGTTCGCAGCAGCAGGCACAGGGGGAGTACGCGGCCGAGGAACATGGCCAGGATGATGATGATCCGCCCCTGGGTGGACAGTTGAGGGGTAAGGCCGACGCTCAGGCCGGCGTTACAACAGGCGCTGACCGCCTCGAAAAGGCAAGCCTCGACCGAGCCGGCCTCGCGGTAGAGCAGGCCGAAAGTCGTCAGGAAAATCAGACCCACGAAGATGGCGGCAATCTCGGTCGCCATGGCCAAGCCGGCGGCGCGATTCGGCGAGTCGTTTTCCTTTCGCGGGCGCAACCAACTGGTCAGCAGCAGACAGACGAGCGTAATCCGCAAACCGCCGCCGGTCCCGCCGATCCCGCCGCCGACCAGCATCAAACCACTCATCAGCCAGCGGCTGGCCGGCGAAAGCGAAGCTTCATCCTGCCGGACCGTGTTCATTCCTCCACCACGGGCTGCGGCGGCTTGAAACAGGCTTGCCCCCAGGCGTTCGGCGGGGGGGAGCGAACGAATCCGCTGGCGAGCGGCCAGTTCGGAGTCGGCTCCTGAAAAAATGATCGGTTTCTCGACCGGCTGTGTGGGTTGGGTCATGAGTCGGCCGGGGGTATCGGCCCGCGGATAGCGAAGTTGAGCGGCCGGCGTGCTTTCCACGATGAACAACGCCCCCGCACCGAGTACGAGTAACAGACCGGTTGCGGCGAGGGTCAGCGTGCTGTCACGGCCCATGCGCCGGCGGCGTAGCACGCGAGCGGCCAGATCGTACAGGACCGGCCCGCCCAGGCTGCCGAGGATCATGGCCGGCAGAATACACCCGTAGACCGCGGGTGCCTGGCGATACATCATCATCCCGTCGCGCGGTAATACCAGCCCGACGTTACAGAAGGCGCTGATCCCGTGAAAAACCGAAGCGAACAGCCGGGCCTCATCACGAAAAAGGCCGCCGAACAGGGCGGGTCTTTCGAGGGCGCGGGCGAAATTCGGATCGATCTGGGAATCCCACATGCCATACAGGCCCACGGCCGCCGCCGTTTGAAAGAGAACCATGGCCAGACAAGTGAAGACGACCATCCGGCGCAGGCTACGGGAGTCATCGGCGACCTCCGGCCCCCAACCAATCATTCGCCGCAGACGCCAGCCCAGGGCCCCGGCCATAATTAAAACGCCAAGCCCGCCGATCTGCATGAGGATGAGGATGACCAGTTGGCCGGCCCGACTGAATTGGCCGCCAATATCGAGTACCGACAAGCCCGTACCGGTGACGGCGGCGGTCGCGGTGAACAGGGCATCGCGGGCATGCACGGCCAGATTGTAGCGGGCCAAGGGCTGGCCCGGTTCAACGGGGTAAGCACCTTGCCAGGAGAAGGGCAGGGTCAGCATCACCCCCCCAAGCAGAACCAGAACGACGACGGCCAGAACGAATCGCCAAGCAGCGCCGGCAGGTGTGCATCGAGTCAGGCCGTCGATCATGGAATCGAAACCCGCCCGGCCGATCCCCAGCAATGCGGTCACGATACAATAGACAGCCGCCAGACGTAACAGCTCCGGCCCACGCTCGCTATCAATTTGCCACCAGAAGAAGGCCGACAGCAGAAGGACATAATCCGGCCAGCGCCGCCGCAGTTGTGGACCCATGCCCGCCGGTGGCAGAAGCAGCAGAATTCGCGACAGGACGAAAAGGACTACAGAAATGACCAGGAGCGGACGGATGACGGTTTCGGCCCCGACCGGCTCGGCCAAGCCGTAATTCAGGATCAGGGCGACGCCGGCCACCACGGCCGAGGTTGCCCAGGTCCATTGGCTACGGAGCGGCGTTCTGACAGGAGCCGGTCGGATGTTCAACATGGTTTAGCTCAGTACCCTGGCCATCACTACCGAGGCGACGCTGAAGTAAATGATGATACCGGTTACGTCCACCAGGGTGGCGACAAAAGGCGTGGACGAAACCGCCGGATCAAGACCGACGCTTTTCAACAGGATCGGCAGCAGCGAGCCGACGATCGTACCCCAGGTGACCACGCCGACGAGGGTGATCGCCAAAGTGAGCGCGACCAGTTCCCAATCGGCTATTGTTTCACCGCCGACTTCGGGTGGCCAGAAATAGACTCGAAGCAAGGCGAGCACGGCCAGAATCGCGCCCAAGGCCAGCCCGGAGCTCAATTCCCGAATCAATACCCGCCACCAATCCCGTAAAGTGACATCACCGAGGGCCAGGGCCCGGGTGACCAGCGAGGCCGCCTGCGAACCGCTGTTGCCGCCGCTGCTGATAATCAGCGGGATGAAAAAACCAAGGACCAGGGCCTTCTGGAGTTGTTCCTCGTAATAGGCGATGGCCGAGATGGTAAACATGCCGCCGATAAACAGGGCGGACAGCCACGTGGCCCGCTTGCGAATCATGCCCCAAACATTAACCTTCAGGTACGGGGCGTCCAGGGCGGTCACCGCGGCCATCTTCTGAATGTCCTCGGTGGTTTCCTCGTCAACCACGTCGATCATGTCGTCCACGGTCACGATCCCGACGAGTTGATTCGTCGAGTCCACTACCGGCAGGGCGATGCGGTCGGTGTCTCGGAAAACCTTGACCGCCTCCTCCTGGTCCTGCCCGGTCTGCAGGGCGAAGACCGGACGATCCTCGATCTGTGTGACAGGGGTGTCCGGGTCGGAAAGCACCAGTTGCCGCAGACGCACGTCCTTGACCAGGCGCCCGCGATCGTCCACGACATAAATAACGTTCAACGTTTCCTTGTCATGCCCGACCTGGCGGATGTGTTCCAGCACCTGCCCGACCGTCCAATCCGCTCGGACGGCCACGTAATCCGGAGTCATCAGACGGCCGACCGAATCCTCGGGGTATCCCAGCAATTTCGTGGCGATCCGGCGTTCCTCGGGTGAGAGCAGGCTGATCAGCCGTTGGGTGACCTTGCCGGGCAACTCCTCGAGCAGTTCGGTACGGTCGTCCGGGTCCATCTCGTTGAGCACGACCGCCACATGCTCCTGCCCCAAGTTGTGCAGGACCGGCTCCTGGGCCTCGAAGGGCATGTATTCGAAAACGTCGGCGACGAAATCGCGGGGTAGCACCCGGAAAACGATGGCCACGTCCTCCGGTTCCATGTCGCTGAAAATTTCCGCGACCGCTTGCGGAGCGAGCGCCCGCAGCGCGCGCCGCAACTGGGCGAACTGGCGGTTGTCGATCATTTCCTTGATGTCCGGTCCGACCAGTTGTCCCAGCATGGTCCGGCCTCCTCCGGCCTGCGTTGCCGTAATGGCAAATCAGTGTCCAATGGCAACACTGAGATCCCGCCGGACCGCCGAATCTCGACAGGTCGTAAAGTAGAGCGATGCCGGCTCTACTCGGGATACCAGGTTGTACTCCAGGGCGTGGAGCATTACACCGCGGATGTTCTTCGCTCATAGCGAGCCAGCATCTTATACGAAAACGGCATAAAAGCTACTGTCCAGAGTCGGGTAAGCCACGGTACGGTATGGATGCTACATGCCGCGCGATATTTATGATTCTCAGGAAAGCAGGAACCTGTGGTGGTTGGCCATACAAGCCGGCTAGGGTATGTTAATGCATGCATTCTTGTTGATCGTGGTTGTCGATTGGCCGCCGGGCGTTCTCGGAGTCCGGCTGTTCGAGATGGATGTTTACGCTTGTCACGTATTCGCCTACCTTTATGGGGAGATGTCAGGAAAGACCGAATCGGGCTACAATCGCTCTCGACGAGGCCGGCTTAATCGACGAAAATGCACTACTGGATCATGAGGGATTCGGGTTTGTTAGGAACGCTTTCACGAGAGGTGATGCGATGAAGAAGAGTGTTAATGGTTGGACCTTCGCGCCGGACATGCCCTTGGCTCAGGTCGCGAAAGTTGTTCGACAGGCCGGTTTTGAGGCATTTGAGCCGACCATCGGTGAGGAAGGCGAACTGAGTGTCACGACGGATGAAAGTACCGTTCGCCGACTCGGAGATCAGATCCGGGCGGAGGGTCTGGAGGTTGCCTCGCTGGCCTCGGGTCTCTATTGGAAATATTCGCTTACATCCCCCGACGCCGCCGTCCGCGAGCAGGCCAGGAAAATGACCGTTTGCAGTCTGGAGCGGGCCGCCTGGCTGGGTACCGATGCCTTGCTGGTGGTGCCCGGCATGGTGACCCATTTTGAGGATAACAAGTTGCGCGTGGGATATGCCGAGGCCTTGCGTCTGGCTTACGAATCCCTGCGCGAACTGGCCGGCGAGGCTGAAAAACGTGGGGTGATTATTGCTATCGAGAACGTCTGGAACGCCTTCCTGGTTTCTCCGGTCGAGATGCGGGATATGATCGACAAGCTAAATTCGCCATGGGTGGCCGCGTATCTCGATGTGGGCAACGTCCTACGTTACGGGGTGTCCCAGGATTGGGTAGACACCTTGGGGCGTCGCCTCTGCCGGATTCATATGAAAGATTATCAGCTTGACGTGGGGGGGCTGAAGGGGTTTTGCCAGCTTGGAGATGGCGACGTGGAATGGCCAGCGGTGATGGATGCCTTACGCAAGGTAGGTTACGATGGCCCGCTGACCTACGAAGGCCCCGGTGACCCCGAGGATATCGCTCGTCGTATCGACCGAATAATGGCGCTGTAAAGTGCGGACTCGCTAATTTTTTGCGATTGTTCGACACTTCGTCGGGGAATGATTGTTGGGTGCTTTTGCTGCGTGCCCCTCCAGGATAGCGATGGACCGGCCTGTCAGGTTTCGAGGCGGCTGAATATGCCGTGCCCGGGACCGAGCCGGAAGGGCAGTACGGCATTAGCCGAATTATGGAAGAAACAATGGCCGACACTGATATTCTTATTCGTGGTGGACGCATCATTGATCCGGCCAACGGAGTGGATCGCACCGGCGATCTGCTGTTGTCCGACGGCAAGGTAGCTTGTGTGGACACGCGAGTCGCCGAGACGGGGGCTCGGGTGATCGAGGCGGCCGGACTGATCGTTTGTCCCGGGCTTATCGACATCCATGTCCATTTTCGCGAGCCGGGCGACGAGAACGAAGAGACCATAGCCACCGGCAGCGAAGCTGCGGTAGCCGGTGGGTTTACCAGTGTGGCCTGCATGCCCAACACCAACCCAGCCCTGGATGACGAAGCCTCGATTGAGTTCGTTTATCGCCACGCTTCTCGGGCCAATCTATGCAACGTATATCCAATCGGAGCGGTTACCAAGGGGCGACAAGGCAAGGAACTGGCCGAAATGGGCCAGATGGATCGCGCCGGGGCTGTTGGTTTTTCTGATGACGGCTGTGGCATTGCCTGCACCGGCCTGATGTACCGTGCTCTGCAATATGTGCGTATGTTCGATAAGCCGATAATGCAGCATGCCGAGGATCCGGACGTTACCAGTGGGGGGGTTATGAACGGTGGTCAGACCGCTCTGCGGCTGGGACTGCCCGGGATTAATCCTATTGGCGAAGAACTCATGATCCAGAGAGATCTGACCCTCGTTAAGGAAACCGGCGCTCGCTATCACGTATGTCATATATCCACCGCTGCGGCCGTCGAGCTCGTTCGCCAGGCAAAGGCTGCCGGTATGCCGGTTACCGCCGAAGTTGCCCCGCACCATCTGCTGCTGACCGAGGATAATTGCGCGACTTTCGATACCAATTTCAAGATGAGTCCGCCACTGCGCACTTCGGCCGACGTTGAAGCCTGCCTCGCAGGGTTGGCCGAGGGCACAATAGACTGCCTGGCTACGGACCACGCTCCGCATGGCGTGCAGGAGAAAGAGTTGGAATTTCTCAGTGCACCCTTTGGGATCATCGGTTTGGAAAGTGCTTTGCCACTGTACCTCAAGGTGCTGCTGACTACCGGTCTGTTAGACTGGCCGAGCCTGATTGATCGGATGGCGGTTCGCCCGGCCCGCGTGCTGCGATTGGGCAAGGGAACGTTATCAGTCGGAGCCGACGCCGATGTGACCTTGATTGATCCTGATATCGAGTGGACCATTGACGCCCGCGGTTTTAAGTCCAAAAGTCGCAACTGCCCATTTGACGGCTGGAAAGTACGCGGCCGCGCGGTAACTACCATAGTCGGTGGTCAGATCAAGTATCAGCTCGAACCGGGGGCTGATTAGAACGAAATGACGTATCTTCCATCATGGGGGATGCAGTTCTCCAGAATAGCCTTCGTGCGGTTAGCGAATCCCTATGGCCAAATTTCGATACGTCATTCAAGCCGACAGAGTACCTCCCGGACGGGCGGTTTCGATAGAGTTGGAGGGCCACTGGTATACCATCTCCAATGACGAAGGGACTTTTTATGCGACCGACGAGGCCTGTCCCCATGAGGGCGGGCATCTCGGTGGCGGGGAGGTCCGTGACGGTTGTCTGATCTGTCCCGTCCACTGCTGGCCTTGGAACCTTAAAACCGGCCTTACCGACCCGAAAATGCCTTGGCTCCGCCTGAAACGCTACACCTGCGAGGTCCGTGAAGGGCAGGTTTTCATGGATTGCACCACCCCGAACGCATTACAATAAAAATAATTTCATCTACGTATATTTCTGATTCAGCACTGGGGCAATATCGCCGACATATAAGTGGTCGGGGGGTAAATCCCCTAAGGAACAACAAGTCGCCGCTGATGGATTTCTTACGGCGATTGTCTCGGATCAGCCCGGTTGCGTGGTATAAACCAACCGGTCTTGCGAGTGTACGCTGAAGGGGGATGCTTTGTGGTAGGGGGGGGCGGGGAAAAGCTCCATAGGAGGGGAAAGAAGTATTTTTTATCATTTCGTACACGTTGTGGCCGCAGGGGTTACAATCATATCAGAACCACAAGCCGGGTCTTGATGGAACCAGGGTTATTTGAGAATACTCTTACTGGAGCCAGCTCGGCTGAGTACGAGTCGATGGGCAAGCAGGGGGCTGCGATACACTGGTAAGCTTCCCAGTCCCGGGGGGCGATGTTCTCTTTTAATATGTAATGGTCTGTAAGACACCGACAGTCGCATGTAGAATATGGATCAGCAGCGATTATGCTTGTCGAAATGTCACGAGGGTAAGCCATGACCCCGTTGGAGAAATTTGCCAGGCAGGCCCAGAAGCGGCTCTGGTTGTTCCGTTGGTTATCGGCCTTGGCCTGGTCCTTGACTGGAGCGGCCGGGGTATTTTTTGCCGTGGTGGTTTTGCAACGACTGTTCTGGCCCTTTGCGGATACCGGATATTTCTATGGGCTATCGGTATTATCGCTGGTTGCCGTGGCGTTGGTCGTCTCAATGTCCTGGACGGCTTGGACACGCGAAAGCCTTCCGGCGGCCGCTGCACGTTTGGATCAAGCCGCTCGGCTGAAAGAGCGGCTCAGCAGCGGACTGTATTGTCAGACCTCGGATGATCCGTTCGCGCAGGCGGTGGTCCTCGACGCTGAACAAGTAAGTCAAAAAGTGATCGTGCCCCTTTATCTACCTATTCGGGCTCCGCATGCGACGAATTACGCGGGGGTGAGTATTGTACTGGTTCTGCTGGTATATATGCTTTTTCCATCCATCGATTTGACCGGCAAGAAGGCGGAAGCCCTGCAGAACCTGCAGACGGCTGAGCAGGTGGAAAGAGCCCGGGCCGTTATACAACCGCTGGTCGATCAGCAGATGAACCAACTGGCCGAGCAGAACCCCGCGCTGAAAAAGGATATCGAGGATTTCGAGGCGCTCAAGGAAGCCCCTCTGCGCACGCCGTTCGATGTCCGCCGTGAGGAAATGAAAAAAATCGAGAGCTTGAAGGAAAAATGGGAGTCGCGGCGGGACAGCAGCGAACTGGCCAAGCTGCGGGAATTCAAGAACATGGCCCGCCGCCTGGCCGCCCGGCAGCAGCCCAGCCGATCCCCGGCCTGTGACCTGAGGAAGGCTTTGTCCGAGGGCGATTTTAAGGCTGCCCAGGCGGCGATCGATGCCCTCAAGGCGGAACTGTCCAAGGCCGCCACTACTCCGGAAGAACAACAGAAAGCCGAGGAGATTAAAAAGCAACTTGAGGCCTTGGGCAAGCAGCTTCAGCAGATGGCCAACGAGGACAAGAAAGTTCAGCATGCCCTGTCTGAGGCCGGTTTAAGCCGCGAAGAAATAGCCCAGGCCTTGGAGAATATCAAAAAGGGCGATACCGAGGCTCTGAACCGGCAGTTGCGGGACAAGGGCCTTTCGGAGAGCCAGGCCCAGGAACTCACCAAGTTGGCCCAGAATCGCTGCGGAGCGTGTGATCTGGCCAATGAGTTAGGCCGGTGTCTTGGGCAGTCGTCCGCCGCCATGGGGCAGGGCGACAATTTGGCCCTCGACGGTCTACTCGCCGCCGGGGAACAGCTCTCTCGAATCGAGGCCATGGAGCAGCAACTGGTTCAGTTACAGAACGGTTTAGCCAGCCTCGGCACGATGAAGAACGATCTGGGCCGATCGTGTTCTCAGTGCAACGGGTCGGGAATGTGCAACGGCCGTCAATGCGGGTCTTGTAATGGTTCGGGTATGAACAGCCAACTGGCCCAAACCGGTTACGGACTCGGTATTGGTAATCATTCGCTCCGGTCAGACCAACAGGATCAGCGCGACAGCGCTGACTATAAGGTTCAATACGAACGTACCCCTACGAGGATCGGGCCGGGACGGATTATTTCCCAACAGTGGGTCGACGGCGAGCAGTTCATCGATGAGCCGACCGGCGAATTCGTCGAGGCCAATATCGCCGCCGAGCGCGAGGTTACCGAGGCCATCGAACGCGAACAGATTCCTCGCCACTATCACAGCGCTCTTCGTGAATATTTCCGGTATTCGGCAGAAAGCCCGCAGGCCGATCCCGACCCAAACGAAGCCGCCAGATAGCCCGGATAATTCACCACGAAGTTCACGCAGAACACAGAGGGGAATAAAAGAGAACAGGCTGGACCGAGATTCCCATCTCGGTCCTGTCGTGCCGGGGATTCCTATCCCCATGGCCAGGCAAGGGAACGGATTCCCCGCGGAGGAAGAGGAGCGAGAACGGATTCTCGTTCCAGCATATACTTTTCTCTCTCCGAGTCCTCGGTGTTCTCCATTCGGCCTGAGCTCATGGCCGAAGGCCGTGGTGAATCATCCGGGATATCCCGTGTGGCCCGGGCGTCTCGCCCGTGGATGTATCTCGGTGTGGCCCGGGCGTCTCGCATGTGGATTCCCATGTCCTTTTTTCGTGCGACCGGCCCCTTGGAGTTATTTGCCTCCATTCGTCCGTAAAGCACAATATCGAAATATATGATTTTCGACGCCGCCTCTCTGCGCTCTTATTGCCTCTATAAGGCCGATAAGTAACGCATATAGAACGACTTGCCCGCTACTGGGAAATGTTCCTGATTGAAGCGATAAAATATATGCAAAAATAAGCAAAAAGTTCTTGCAAACTGCAATGGGGGGGGGGGTAAACTGACCTTTATCAAATGTACCTGGGCTTTGGTGTAACGATTGCGGACAAAATATGGGGAGCGATCAGACCAGTGCGAACATCGCCCGACATCTTGGCATCTCCGTCCCGACCGTCCGCCTGCATGTAAAAAACATCCACGGCAAACTGGGTTCCGTGAGTAAGGTCGATCTGGTGCTGAAAATGTGGCAATGGGCCAATACCAATGTTCGAGATGCCGGAGACGCATCGTTGCTCTAAGAAAACAGGGATGGGAGTTGAGTAAGTTCTTTCAAATGAGGAGGACACAATCATGTCACAAGCCAAGTGTTTCGTAATCATATGTATTTCTTTTGTTTTCGTCGCCGATTTACTGGCAGATTCCAAGAGCGGATCGAATGGTACAAATTATGAATATACTGCCTACAATCAATGGATATGGTCTCCCATAAGCATATCAGGTGCTCCAGAGGGATCTACAATCACATCAATAGTAGTTCATTGGAATGTGGACAGCAATTACATATCCGATATTCAGTGGTATCTTGACAACTCCACAGGATATGAAAGTCCATATTATGACGACATGGTCAAGACGGGTGATGATTGGCTGGATGGTTATTCCGAAACTTCAGATGCCAGCAAAATAATATATCCCCCGGCGAATACTCAAGTTAATGGAACATGGTGGTTTAATATCAGGGATACATACAACGATTCTAATGCAGAATGGAACAAGGGCCGCATCGATTCATGGGATATTACGATTAATTATATACAGAGACCTAAAGAAGGTGATATCCTTGGGGCTGATCCCGACAGCTTTACGGGTTCGGCCAAAACAGTCACCGTGACTGTTAAGAACACCGGACGCGATGACGCGAACCTTATTGTGGAGGCCTCTTCGTGGCCTTCGGGATGGTCAATAAGTCCGACATCTAAACAAACAAATGTACCTTACGACACAACGAACTCATCTTACTATACATTCACGGTTACTCCACCATCTTATAACAGCTCAGGGAATATTACATGGAAGCTGTACTACGATGACCCATGGCCAACGTCTAACACTTTGCTCGATACTTATTCTCAAGGCGTTACAAACTCAGTGGTGTGTGCGGACTTTTATGTTCAGTCAATCAACTTGAGTCCTTCCTCGCCGACATCAGGCAGTTCGTTCACGGCCACGGTAGTGGTCAAGAACCAGGGAACGTGTTCCGCGGACGGGGGCTGGCTGG
>JAAYCU010000018.1 GCA_012729595.1 Phycisphaerales bacterium | reverse complement strand
TCATGCTGCGCGCGAATCAGCCGCACATACTGTGACAGCATCGATCTCACAGAGGATCGCCCCGATTCAAGTCGCAGTCCCTCCTCCGGCATTCGCAATAGCAATTGCCGGGCCGAACAGGATTGAGTGAGTGGTTAATTATCAACATTGGGTTTTCGGGTTTGATATGCGATTGCGCCCCTGAACCGGACCATATCCCTCTGACCTGTTCTCAGTTGGTTTAACAATAAACACTTTTCGGTTTATGCGGACGTTCTGAATATGATTTAAGGATGGGATATAGATAAGTTCCAGAAAGGCCCCGGCCTGGACAGGGTGATACAGCCCAGGTGTAAAATTAATGTCTATCAGGCCGGCCCCCGAGATTTCCCGCACGGCCTGGAATTGAATCGGCCACTCCGCTCGAGCCGGTTCGCCGATCCGGGCGATCAGGCCTACCATCAAGCCTCGATTCAGATCGACCATAGTCGCCTCGGTGGTCAGGTGTACATGTTCGCGAAATTCTCGCCAATCAGTGTCCTTGCGAATCGTGACCAGCTCGAATTCGTCCGACAGCTTGTTAATCAAATGACTTGGGATGGCGGTGTGCGGATTTATTCGGGAGCGGCCCAGCCGCACGATGGGGCTCGGCTCGGCCGTAGCCAACTGCCATAAGGGAATCTCCGTATTCGAATATCCGACTTTACCGCTGGTACAGCCAAGTATGCCGGACAAGGCCAACAGGGTGGCCAATGAAAGCAATGATGCCAAGCTAGACCTACGGTCATGGGCCAGGTTGTGGCTAACCATCCCCCAAGCTATAGTACACAACTCAAACATGGACAAACATTCTCCTCGTGTTTGGGTTTGGATTCAAGCCGGAGATGGAGTTTTTTGATGATCGTGGGCGTCCCACGCGAAGTTAAGCCGGATGAGTACCGTGTTGGTCTGACACCGGCCGGAACCGAGGTTCTGATTCAGGGCGGACACCAGGTCCTGGTTGAAAGCGGGGCTGGTTCAGGGTCAGGGCTGAGCGATGCTGATTTTGCCAAGCAGGGAGCAACGATTGTAGAGCAGGTTGAAGCTATTTGGGCACGATCCGATATGATCGTTAAGGTCAAGGAACCCCAGCCGGCTGAAATAGGCCGGATTCGCCCTGGCCAGGTGATCTTTACCTATCTTCACCTGGCTGCCGACCGCCGATTAACGGAGGATTTGCTTGGCACCCAATGTATTGCCCTCGCATATGAAACCGTGACCGACCATCTGGGCCGACTGCCATTGTTGACGCCGATGAGTGAAGTGGCTGGCAAAATGAGCATCCAGGAGGGTGCCAAGTATCTGGAACGTCCGATGCGTGGCAGAGGGATTCTGCTGGGCGGGGTTCCCGGCGTTGAACCGGCCAGTGTATTGATCATCGGTGGAGGGGTAGTGGGTACCAATGCGGCCAAGGTGGCCGCCGGTTTGGGCGCTCGAGTAATAATCATGGATGTCAACATCGACCGCATGCGCTATCTCGACGATGTGATGTCCGCAAATGTGCGTACGGTTTTTTGCGATACGGAGATGCTGCGTTACTATATCCGCGAGGCTGATCTGGTGATCGGAGCGGTCCTGGTCCCCGGAGCAAAGTGTCCCCGGCTGGTGCCCCGTGAAATGCTGGCCACCATGAAACCGGGGGCCGTCGTTGTGGATGTCGGGGTGGACCAGGGCGGATGTTTCGAAACCAGCCGGCCGACCACCCACTCGGATCCGGTTTACGAGGTCGATGGAATCGTGCATTATGGTGTGACTAATATGCCGGGCGCTGTCGGCCGCACCAGTACCTTCGCTCTGACCAATGCTACCTCGCCGTACATAGTCAGACTGGCCCACGAGGGGTATAAAAGGGCTTGCGCCGAAGACCGTGGGTTAGCCATGGGCATCAACATTCAGGAAGGCAGATTGACCAATCAGCCGGTGGCCGCGGCTTTTGGAATGAATTATGAACCTGCGGTCCTGTCCTAGCGTATGGAGAATGGGCGCGCATTCCCCGTAGTTCTGGAAATATGCCAAGGACCAACGCTGGAAGCGAATATCTGTTTAAGCCGGTCGCCCGCGAGCCGTGCAATGGATTTGATGAGATGATTTGTCTGGATCGTGTATTGGTTTTCCTTGTGGAACGATTTCGATAATGAAAAAAGTAATCATAATCATTTTGGTAACCGGGGCCATACTGGGCGTATATATGTTGGCCAGGGGTTTCCAGGTTGAGCTTTCCGCCTTACAGGGTGAGACCGTTAAGGCCCGGCGGGGCGATCTGGTAGTTCCCATCACCGCTAGCGGAAAAATCGAACCGGCCAACATCGTCAATATCAAGAGCGAGGCCAGCGGTACCGTTGTCGAAACCCCTTATGTCGAAGGACAGATGGTCGCCCATGGCGATCTCATTGTCCGCCTCGACGAAGAGGACGAGCGCAGAAGCGTGGAGCGGGCCGATGCTGATTTCCTACGGGCCCAAATCACACTTGATCGGGCCAGGATTTCCCACCGCCAATCCCAGGAAGTAGGCGTGATGCTGGCCCAGGCGCGCCTTGATCAAGCCAAAGCTAGGTATGCATTAGCCGAGATCAATTTTGAGAAGCAGAAGATTATTCTGGATACTGCCCCGGGGGCGAGTGCTCCCATAGAGTATAAAAGCCATCTGCAAAATCTCGAAGAGGCCAAGGCTACCGTCAAGGCCGCCGAAGCGGAACTGGTTCAGGCGCATATCGCTGTTGAATTAGCGGGCAAGGAAGTTGATGCCGCTGAGCAAACCGTGCAGACGGCCAAGAAGGTATTGGAGGACGCCCAGAAGCGATTACGCGAGACCGAAATTCGTGCGCCTATTGATGGGATGGTGTTACGTCGCCAGGTACAGGTAGGCGAAGTGATTTTAAGTGGTAAAACCTCGCTGGTGGGGGGGACCGACCTGATGCAGATCGCCGATATTGGTGATCTTTATGCCGTGGTCAACGTTGATGAAGCCGACATCGGCATGGTTCACACCCTGGCCCCGGTTTCGGCCAGGCCCGGCCATATGCAAACGCCTCAGGGCAACCCTGCCACCCAATCGGGAGATTCAGCCGAAACCAGCGTGCAAACGGTCGAGTTTCCCGCAGGAATACTTGACGAGGATGAACAGGTTGAACTGACCGTCGAGTCTTTTCCCGAGGAGAAATTCTATGGAGTTATCGAGCGGATTTCGCCCTCTTCGGAAATCGTGCAGGCGATAGCCACCTTCCGGGTCCGAATCAGGATCAACAGCCCGAACCGCGATAAACTGGCCGCTCTGTTGAATACCCAGGTCGAAGCCCAGTTTACCGTACACTCCCTGCGCGATGTATTGTTGGTCAGTTATGACGCCATCAAGCCCAATCCCGATGGCGAGGGATTTGGAGTATATGTACCCGTTCAGACTCCGGGGCAACCTAGGCCCGAGCCGATGTTCAAACGCTGTCGTTTCGGTCCGGACAATGCCATTGAAGTGGCCGTTCTGGAGGTCCTCGATAACGAAATGCTTAAGCCGGGCGATGACGTGTATACTAGGCTGCCTATCAAGACTGAAAAAGAACGCAGACAGGAAAGCAGACGATAATAAAGGGACGCTCCCCGATCAGTGGACCGTGTGGTCTGCGGTACAGGGATCGTGGTTGAGCAGTCGAGCGGTACTATGATCGATATCGAAAAAATGACCAAGCTTTATCCCATGGGTGATACGGTCGTGCGTGCTCTGGACGGTGTTGATCTGCACATCGATAAGGGCGAATTCGTCAGCCTGACCGGGGCGTCTGGTAGCGGGAAAAGCACGATGATGCACCTGATAGGATGTCTCGATCGCCCGACCGAAGGGCTTTACAAGCTGGATGACCAAAGGGTCGATCAGATGAATGATCGCCGTTTGGCTCGCATTCGTAACCGCTACATAGGGTTTGTTTTTCAGACCTTCAACCTGATCAATCGGACTTCCGCGCTGGATAATGTGGGCTTGCCTCTGGTCTATGCGCACCAACGGGTTACCCGCAAAAAAGCCATGCAGGCCTTGGAGCGGGTCGGGTTGGCTGGTCGGGCTCATCATCGGCCGAGTGAATTGTCAGGCGGAGAGCGGCAAAGGGTGGCTATTGCCCGAGCTCTGGTCAACAACCCGCCTCTTCTGCTGGCCGACGAACCCACGGGCAATCTGGATACCCACACCGGCGAGCAGATCATGGCCCTTTTCCACGACCTGCATGCGGCCGGTGTTACCATCGTGCTGGTCACGCACGAAATGGCCATCGCTGCCCAGGCCCAGCGGGTTGTTCGTATGCGCGATGGCAAAGTGATCGAGGATCGCCAAGTCGATCAGATTTTCCGCGAAGAATTACTGGCCGGACGCATGAAGGCCGCAGGCAAGTCCGCAGAGGCCAGAACCGCATGAACTTATGTGCTGACTATGAACTGATTATATCGTCGGGTTTTTGAACAATGTTCAGCTTTCAAATTATCATCATGGCCTTGCTCGGATTACGGGCCAACCTGCTGCGTTCGCTGCTGGCTACCCTTGGCGTGATCATCGGCGTCGGGGCGGTTATCTCGGCCATGTCCATCCTGGAAGGCACCCAGCGGGATATCATCGATCGTTTCGAGGCCTTGGGTAGCGAGACCATTTTAGTACGGCCCGAGATCGCCTACCGTGGTGGCCGCCCGGTCGGCCTCGTGCAGACCATGACGATGGACGATGTTGACGGTCTGTCCGATATTCGACGTTGTCCGCATATCGCCGCCGTCGCCCCGCAGGTGAGTACTACCCAGTCGCTAAAGTATTTCTCTACGAACAAACAGGTGGATATTCTTGGCACCAATCACCAATTCGCCGAAATGTTTTCCTATAAGGTGGTTCATGGCCGTTTCCTGACCCGTGAGGATGTCGCTTCCGAGCAGCGTGTAGTTGTGCTGGGTAGCAGAGTTGCCAGCGATTTGTTTGGTCACGTTCCGCCGATCAATAAGGCAGTACGTATTAAAGGCATTTCCTTCCGGATCGTCGGGGTGATGGAGGAAAAAGGCAACATCGGTATGAATGCGGTGGATACACAGGCATTCATACCCGTCACCACGGCTATGCGCCGTTTGCTCGGGGTTCGCTACCTTCAGGGCATGCTGGTCCAGGCCCGCGGTGCCGAGAACGTGGATCCCGCCATCGCCGAAATCAAACGCGAACTTCGGCGGCGGCACAACATCCGCTTCCGCAGCGGCCAGAAAGATGATTTCGATATCATCAGCCAGGAGGAGCAGCGAAAACAGGTCGGCGAGGTAATCTGGATTTTTCAGATCGTCCTCTACAGCATTGCCGGTATTTCCCTCGTGGTCGGCGGGATCGGGATCATGAACATCATGCTCGCCACCGTGACCGAACGAACCCGCGAGATCGGCATCCGCCGCGCGCTCGGGG
>JAAYCU010000256.1 GCA_012729595.1 Phycisphaerales bacterium | reverse complement strand
GGCCCGCACGCCACGGGCACTGCTACACGCGATCACTCAAGCCTTGCAGGCCGTCACAGCCGAGGATGCCGAGGGGTGGTTTCAACATTGCGGCTATCGATACACCCAATCGTGAAATGCTCTAATGAACCGCGCCCAGCATTTTCTGCATACGCGAAAACCGTAAAGTCTCCGCCTTTTGCTCACCTGACGTTTATTGCAGATCGGGCAGGTCAATTCTTCCTTCGGTTCAATAGTTAGAATGGATGAGGCTGTCGCGTCCTGATTCATATTATCCCTCGTTATAAAAGGAGGGCTCCGACCATCAACGAAAGCCCCAGGAGCATGGCGGCCGCGCCGAGCAGCAAGCTGGGGGGCGATTTGAACATGTATGCCCGGGCCCATTTGGGTACCTGTCGGATATTCAGCACCTGCGCGCCCAGAATGACGGTCAACAAGGCCACGAACAGGGCGACCACATCCACCAGTACACATATCGGCCCCAGACCAAGAACCCGAACAAACAGAATCGCGAACCAGCCGACCAGTCCGCAGGCTACCCCGACAGTCGCGTCCTGATTGGCATGTTGCACGCGCATGGCCAAAGCCCAAGTCCGGGCCGCCCGGTCGCGTACTTCCGGCCAACGGAAAGGCGTCCCGCATTCCGGGCAACGCTCGTCGCGCAAACCGGTAAGATTGTAATTGCAATGGCTGCACAACGGGGGCAACGGAACGTCCCACCGATCCCGGGTCCGCATCTTGTCGAGTTCGTCCCAGGTAAAGCTCATGATTAACCCGAAAGGTCAAAAACGCTCGCCAATCGCGTCGTCTCCGCCCGTACATCCGCGCACCCAATAACGGCGGAACAGACGGCCGCGCAACGTACTCCTGCTTCTATCAGTATACTGAGATTGGCCTGCTTGATGCCACCGATACACACAAGGGGAATCGCGGTCCGGGCCACCGCCGCCTTCAACAGTTCCGGTCCCGGCACATGCTCCTGGGGCTTGGTCGATGACGGGAACATCGGTCCGACGGCAATATAATCCGGCTGCTGCTCGATGGCGGCGTACAACTGTTCGGGCGTATGCGTACTCAGCCCGATCAGACAGCCCGGCCCCACGATCCGCCGGGCCTCGGCCACCGGTAGGTCCGTCTGTCCCAGATGCACCCCGTCGGCCTCGCTTAAAAAGGCGATATCCGGCCGATCATTAACGATGAACAATACGTCGTTCCGACGGCATAATTCGGCCAGTAGGCGGGCCCGTTTCAGCAGCTCGTCGTCCTCCAACGCCTTTTCGCGCAATTGCAAGCACCCCGCCCCGCCCGCGATGGCCTGCTCCGCGGTCGTAAACCAATCCCCATGGCATAGCGACTCGGTGATCAGCACGTACATCCGTACTCCGGAAAATCGGCCTGCCCGTTTACCCCGCAGTCGCAACCGCTGTTCGAGATCATATGAGCGGTAACGCAGAGACTCGACCGCCGCCGCGAGATCAGGATCGAAGGTTTTGGCGTATTCCTCGATAGTCCGCAGGGCCTCAGGCAATCGCTTGGCAGCCGCGATCAAAACCGCGTCGAGGTCCGTTCGTTGTCGTTCGGTGGCCGTCGAGATGCTCGTACCCACGTCGCCGGGTGTGTCGCGGGCGATCAAGAGAGTATTCGCCGGTAGTCGCCCCAGACACCCGGCCAGATCGTGCCGAAACTGCTTGACGACCGCCGTGCCCGCCGGATCGTTCAGCACGAATCGCGCATAATCCTCCAGCACCCGGGCCGCCTCCCGGGCCCGGTTGAAGTTTGCATCAATAATCCGCGCGATGTCACGATCCATGACGATTCCTGCCTGAGGAAATCATGAAGAGTATCCATCAGGGTAAGATAATTGGCCAATCAGTTTTCGATTCAGGTTTGGTTATCTCACGCCAGTTGGCCACCCGATGATTTTCGTCGGAATACAGGTGCATGACAAGATCGCGATCCTATGATCATTCCTGAAATCGCGTTTATCCGGACTTGAGGTGACGACACCGCCCTAGTAAAATAGAGAGATGGGCCAGACATGGCTTGAGCTTGCGAGGGACGCGCGACAGGCGGCCAACCACCTTGTGACGCAAGATTGTTCTCCATCATGCCCACGATGCAGCAAGTCTCGGAGATCGTCGACAAGGTGCGAACTCGCCTCAAGGACGCCGAGAGCGACGGGGTTTATCTCAAAGTGGTTGACGAGCGGCTTGATGACGATTGGCTTTATATCGTGGTCGCTCCAACACGTCCGGGCGTGCGCGCATCCGACCATGCTCGCCTGATGTCGCGGGTTGAGCGCGAACTGCGTCAGCAAGGTGATGACAAAGTGCTCTTGGTGCCAGCGATTGAGGACTGATCGACGGAACTAGTATAAGGGTGTCCCTGCTGATTTGGGGTGACGCAGTACACCTGGGGCGCCCCCGCCGATACAGCGTGTGGGAATCTCGATACCGCATCTTCCCTTTGCATCGATGTGCCCGCGACTGCTGTCGTCAGGCTCAAAGATTATCCAGAATATGCCCCATCTTGGCTTTTTTGGTCTGCATGTATCTTAGATTGGCCTCGTTCGGGGGAACCTGTACAGGCACCTGTTCGACGACCTCCAGCCCGTAAACCTCCAGACGGCTGACTTTCTTCGGGTTGTTGGTCATGATCCGCAGCCGGCGGAGCCCCAGATCGCGTAGAATCTGGGCCCCGATCCCGTAATCGCGTTTGTCGGCGGGGAACCCGAGGGCCTCGTTGGCCTCCACCGTGTCCATCCCCTGGTCCTGCAACTGATAAGCCTTGAGTTTATTGTGCAGGCCGATGCCCCGGCCTTCCTGGCGAAGGTAGAGGACCGCCCCGGCCCCTTGTTTCTGGATGGCCTTGAGTGCCTCGTGCAACTGGTCCCCGCAGTCGCATCGCAGCGACCCGAACAGATCGCCCGTCAGGCATTCGGAATGCACCCGTACCAGTACCGGCTCGTCCCGCTCGATAACCTTTCCGTCCGCGTTTTTATCACCGATCCCCCCGCAGCACACAGCCAGATGCAGATCCGGCTCGACCATCGACTTGTATGCATGGAGGGTAAACGGTCCGAATGAGGTGGGCAATACGATCGTTTCCACCCGCTCGACGAGGGCTTCGCGTTTTAGCCGATACTCGATCAAGTCGGCAATGGTACACATCTTGAGCTTGTGCTTGCCACAAAACGTTTCCAATTCGGGTACGCGAGCCATGGTACCGTCATCGTTCATGATTTCTATCAGGGCTCCGGCCGGACACATCCCCGCCAGCCGCAGTAGATCGACCGTACCTTCGGTCTGGCCGGACCGGACCAGCACGCCGCCATCGGCGGCCATCAAGGGATTGATATGCCCGGGTCGGCTGAAGTGTTCTACCTCGCTCTTGGGATCAGCCAGCAACCGGATAGTCGCCGCCCGATCCGCCGCCGAGACGCCCGTGGTGACTCCGAACCGGCTGTCGGCATCAACGGTCACGGTGAAGGCCGTCCCCAGCCGGGCAGTGTTTTCCGCGGTCTGCGGCTGCAAGTGCAGATCATGGCACCGCCGCCGGGGCAAGGCCACGCATAAAACCCCGCGGGCTTCTTTCAGCATGAAATTGACCATTTCCGGAGTGATCGCCTCCGCGGCGCAAATCAGGTCACCTTCATTCTCGCGGTGAGGGTCATCGACCAGAACCACGAAGCGCCCGGCCTTCAGCTCCGCGATGGCCTCGTCAATGGTGCAGAATGTCTCGCTCATAGATGATTTCCTCGCAGCAAACCGCGTGTTTCAAGAACGGATGTAATTCTACCGTAAAGGCAACCCTTTTCATATAGCTGGCCAGGGGCCGTAAATGATGGCAGGCGACCCCAAAACCCAAAATAGAGACCACAAGGGGGTTGACACACCATACTGTTCCAATTAGGCCGCGGTCTGCTGGTTAAATCCGGTTCATCTGTACCGTTTTCGGGCATCAAAAACTATATAACTTAAACTGACCGATTTCATGCCGCCAGGAGCTTTTCCAGGCGGCGGAGTACCGGACGTTCATGACTGACTTTGACCACATCGTTCACCGCCTCTCGCCAGACCGCGCGTTGCAGGTCGGCT
>JAAYCU010000255.1 GCA_012729595.1 Phycisphaerales bacterium | reverse complement strand
CGCGATGATGTCCGCTATCCTGGCGATTCATGATGATCACTATCCCCAAGCCCTTGCTCGACCGGCCGCTTGATACCGGATAACATGCGCGCAAAACGCAGAGAAGTTTCGGTGTAAGGGCCTAATGTCAAGGGCATTTTGCCCAGCACGGCGCCTCCGCTGGTGACTCTCATCGAAAAGGTGCGCTGTTGACCGGCCAGAATCGCTGAAAATACATCGTCCGCCTCAGCCTTAAACAAGCCGCCCTCTTCGTGTGTTGTCCAGCCCTCCGGTGCCTCGAAGTTGTAAGCATGGTGGGGTTGGATTGAAAAAGAACGGATCGGAGGAAGGTTGATATTGTGAACCTCGTAACGATAAATACTGGCCTCAACCTCGACACGGACTTTGAAACCCTCTTTCTCGATTTCGTATTGTCCGAAACCAAAACCCGCAAGCAAGATCAAGATTGGCCCAAGCATATTCTATCCCATCGTGCCCAAGGCCGGCACACCGTCCGGAGAGCCGATAACGAGGTAGTTTGATTTACCTACACGGATATTAATCGAAACATCCAAGGTGAGCCATACCATTCGTTCGAACTGAAAAAACGCATTTGCAGGTTCCGCCATTATCGGCCATTGACCATTTCGTTTTGTTATCGTTATGGACCGCCGTCCGTGAGTTCAAGTTACCGTTCCGCCAAGCCGACGTGTGGAAAGGGGAATCCGCGCAGCGACCGTGTGCGTCATCCAGGCCGGCCTCGGAGGTGGAACTGTTATGCCCAAGCGTATCGACGAAGACCGACTCGAATCGGGCATGTGCCTGCCCGGGGCCCTGCGGAACCACGCCGGTCAGGTTCTACTGCCGGCCGGCGTTTATCTGAAGGAATACGATCTGCCGCGGCTCCGGGCTTACGCGGTCAATGGCCTGTTCGGCGACCGGGATTGGCCCGACGAATACACGCATGCGCCGACCGAGGATGGCGCCACCCCCTATGCCGCACGGCGCAACCCCACCCGCTCCCCTCTGGATGCCGACTCCTTGATTACCTCCAACTTTCTCCATGGCATACACGACCAGCGGTCATTCGCGAGGCGCTTGGCGTCACCTGCCCGCGGTACGCCGAATAATCCGGCCGCATCCAAGGGGCCTGATCCACTTCAGGAGCGGCTGATCCCCGAGATACTCAAGACGCGTCCCTTCCAACCGCTAAAGGCCGACCGCCGGCCGCGGGTCGATTCCCAGAGCCTGCAAGCCGAAGTGGAACGCGGATTACGTGCTTACTCCCGGGCCCTGTGCGCGCTGCGAAACATTTACTCCGATCTGGTCGCCCTGAAGCCCGTCAGCCTCATCACCCTTCGCAATGTCGTCATCGAATTCCTCGATGCGGTCATGCTCGATTTCGACTGGCTGCCCAACTTGCTGAGCCGCCCCAAACCGGCAGAGGAGGATTATCTCCCGGAACAGGCCCTAAAAGTATCACTGTTGAGCATGGCCGTCGCTGCCCAGCTTGGCCTGAGTCGTCGGGCCATCCTCGAAGTGGCCCTCGGTGCGCTGCTGCACGATGCCGGCATGTCGCGCGTGCCGCCAACTATTCGCCTGGCCCCACGCACGCTGACCGACCTGGAATGGCGGATGATCCATGCCCATCCGGACCATACCATCCAATTGCTTGAAAACATTACCGAGTTGTCCGATGCGGCGCGACTCGTGGCCTGGCAGACACACGAACGCGGCGATACCACCGGATACCCCCGTCATCTTCCTCAAACACGTATTCATCCGTATGCCCGGATCGTCGCCGTGGCCGATACCTATGCCGCTATGATTTCCCCCCGGCCCTATCGGCCGGCCCGCTCGCCATACCAGGCCGCCGAAATCCTGTTACGCGACAGTCGCAACAAGTATTTCGATATCATCGTGGTGCGGGCCCTGCTCGATTGCATTTCGCTCTTCCCTGTCGGCAGCGTTATCGAGCTGGACGATGGTCGTACTGCCCGCGTGGTGCGGGCGAATACCGGACTGCCTACCAGACCGATTATTGCCCTCATGGACGCCAGGAACCGCCCGGAGGGTTCGTTGATCGATCTGGCCGCCGAAATCCAGCGTCGGGTAATCCGCGTTATTCAATAAACCCCTCAAAATCTGACGGCCGCTATTCCCCAAGCGCATTTTTTGCCTTCCAGAGCGCAAATTTATTGATAACAGAGTTTTAAAGATGTTTTTGCTCGCCGTCCGATACATCCGGGCAACCTTGGAAACCCTCTGGGTAGAGGACACCATAATATGAGGCTATTGATATGACTAAAAATGAACTGATCGAGCAAATCCGAAGCGTAAACCGCTCGGCACAGATCGAATTCCTGGAAAGCTTCACCCAGGACGAATTATTAGCGTATCTTCATCAGTTGAAAGAACTTGAGAGAGAAAGGCATAGAATCGAACTGATGGAGCTTGTTGCGGCCGATTGAGGCACCCCCCAATAAGTGTAGCATGCCCTTGGATATAGCCCAATATGTAGTGGGCGCAAGTCCAGCAATCGCAACATGTTGGAAAATATCTCGGCGTAAAACCGTCAATTGCCGATAATTTACTGTAGAACGCCCCAAAAGATCGTCGATACTAGTACTGATGCGAAAGCATCGACGAGAGCGGGCTGATGGATAAGCCTTCGCGCCCGGCATGTGGGCCGATAATGGCCGGCGATTCATGGAGGAATGCCCGAACCAAGAGCACGAACGATTGGTGCCCACGGCGTGAACTTTGGCTATCCATCGGCGTAATCATAATTTAGGCTTGGTTCTGGCCGGCTCATCGTACAGATCCGCGGATGGAGAGCGGATCGGGCGTGGGCCAGTCGCAGGTGATCCGCAATGAGCGACATTCCTCCAATCAGTAATGCGTTGCGCCCCTCGGATGTCCCCCTGGGGCAGATGGAACCCAAACCGGAGGCGAAAAGACCCGACCTGCCGATGGATCGGGTGGAAATTTCAGAGATAGGTCAAATGCTCAGCACCCTTGAACCAGAAACCGACATCCGGGTCGAAAAGGTGACCGAGATTCGCGAGGCCATCCTCAACGGCACCTACGAAACCCCCGAGAAGATCGGCATCACTATCGATCGACTCTGGGATATACTGCGACATCCTGAGCTGTAATTCCTTCTTCGCCTGTATTTTCGATACCCGCGGGCCGAAACCCGCGGGTATTTTTTTGCGCGATTTTATTCCGCTCGCGGATGATCGCGTTAAGATTTCTCGGGCTCGATCAGGTCGGGGTAGTTTTCCCGGCGGCGGATGATGCGGTAAGCGTTTCCCTCGACGAGCACCTCGGCGGCGTTGGGTCGGGAATTATAGTGGCTGGCCATGACGAAGCCGTAAGCCCCGGCGGTGAAGACGGCCAGCAGGTCGCCGCGCTGCACCGGCGGGAGGTAACGCTCCCGGGCGAGAAAATCGCCGCTTTCGCAGACCGGGCCGACCACGTCCACCATGCGGCAGCCGGGCATACGCAGATCATGGCGCCGCCGGGCGGGTACATGGTCCGTCCCCGGCCGCACCGGCCATAGAAAATGGCTCGCGTCATACAACGCCGGGCGGATCAGGTCGGTCATGGCCGCGTCCACGATCACGAACTGCTTGTCGCCGGCCTGCTTGACGTACAGCACGCGGGCGAGCAACACGCCCGCGTTGGCCGAGATCGACCGGCCCGGCTCCAGAATCACATGCAAACCCTGGTCCTTCAATAACGGTACAATATGTTGGGCATATTCTGCCGCGAAGGGAGCTTGGTCCGTTTCGTAATCCGCCCCAAAACCGCCCCCGATGTCCAAGGTGTCAATGGTAAAGCCGGCCGCTCGCAAGTCCCCGATCAACGCGAGGGCTTTGCGAATCGCCTCGACGTAGGGGGCGACCGTATTCACCGGAGAACCGATGTGCAGATGCAAGCCGGTCAGGCGAACCCGCGGGTTACGCCCGAACTCATCGAACACCCGCCGGGCCCGCTCGATATCCACGCCGAACTTCGTTTCCTTTTTACCCGTGCTGGTATGGCGATGGGTTTTCGGATCGACGTCGGGGTTGACCCGCAACGCGGCCCGGACGACGACGTTGCGGTCCGTGGCGAGGGCAATGATGTTGGCCAATTCAGCCTCGGATTCGATATTGAACCATCCGATCCCGGCGTCGATGGCCTCGTGAATCTCCCGATCGGTTTTGCCCACGCCGGCGTAGACAATGCGGGCCGGGTCGGCCCCGCCTTTCAACGCCCGGAAGAGTTCTCCGCCGCTGACCACGTCCATCCCCGCTCCGCGTTCGGCGAGCAGCCGGATCAGGTGGATGTTCTGACAGCTCTTGATCGAATAGCAGATGATCGGCCGCAACACGGCGAAGGCCGCCGCGATCCGATCGTAGTGTTCGATCAAGGTAGCCGCGGAATATACGAAAGTCGGGGTACCGGCCGCCTCGGCGATTTGCCCGGCGGGCACGTCCTCGCAAAACAATTCACCCTGGCGATATTCAAAACTATCCATAATCCTCTCTCATTATCCCGGGTGGCCGCCATTTCGGCGGTTATACCGGTACGGCTTCTGGAACAAACGACTATAGCCGATACTCCGCGTTGGCCATGCTACGGGCCCAACGTTATTCACCGGGCATTGATCTTATCCCCGATCGAGGGTGACCGGTCAGCTATCCGTCAACAGTATTGCGCCACCGGGTTGCTGTCCGCTTCCCGTGACTGCGTGGCGTATTATCCGACGCCATCGCGGAAAGTCCAAACTTGGCTATGCGGGTATAATCCGTTGTTGCCGGAGCTTGTGTGCGATAACGTATTAGTGGACAGTTAGTTACATAATCCGACCACGAATGCATATTGTTTTCTTCGATATTTGGTGGGCTCGTTTGGTTTTGCTGCATTGTGCCGTTGCTCCAGAAAGACACCAAACCGGCCGACATCGCACGCGGCATTTTCCGAAAGTCTTGCCACGGGGTAATCACGCAACGGGGGGCTTCGGAGCGAGGGAAGATGGTAGACACGGCCATCAAGGGTCGGAAGCTCCGCACAAAGACCAATGCGCCCGTCCGTGGACTTTGGATTATGGAAAGACTTTCTGAAAGACGGCATCAGGCGGGGTCGAATCGACTGACCGGCTGCCACAGCCGAGCCCCAAGCCAGCGGACGACAGCCTCGTCTTTCAGCAAGGCGATTCGCCAGCAGTCGCATTTTAACGGCACGTGCCAGTTGCTCTCGATAGCACGGCCCATCCCCTCCAGGACGATCAAATCGCTTGCGGCCGCCACCGTGTTGCAGGCGTCAGTGATGATCGTGCAATCGAGCAGGGGAGTATCATTGCCCGTATCTACGGTGGCCAGGCGGTCCGTGGCTAGTAGGTCGGCCAACTGCGGATCCTGGTTTCGCAATTTGTCGAGCAGGCAGTTCAACTCGGGGTAGGTTATATCGTTAAGGGCCGGCTCGGCGTTGGCGGCCAGTATGACCCGCGCCCCGGCGCGAGCCATCTCGCGCGCCAGCGGCAACACCCCGAGTACGATATCCGAGCCGGCGTTGTCCACGAAAAACAGTATCTGCCGCCACGGAGAGCTATTCGTCAGCCGATCGATGAGGACCGCCGAATGGTCGATAAACCAGCTCTGATCCGCAATACGCTCGAGGGTGGCGAAGAAATCGGTCTGTCCGCGTTTGAACAGATCGATGGTTTTCGGGGCCCCAAGGTCGAACATGTTACCGGCCAGCAAGCCTAGGAAAAGCGCCGGCCAACGCTTCTCGAGGGGCAACTCATCGATACGCTGGATGACCTGCGGGTAAAGCCGGGCGGCGGCCGTGTTCTCTCGCCTCTTAATCGCCCGGTAAGGGTCGGGGAAGTCAAACTTTTTCAGGAGCATCTGCCGGTAACGGACCAGCTCTATCGTCGAAAGCGTACCGGTGCGTTCGACCTTGTCACGAATGAGCCGCATACCAGACTCGTATTCCCGCTGGAACGCCGACCAGCGAGCGGGAAAGTGGTCACCGTCCAGCCCGTCCCGGACGATCTGGGTCTGGATGTGATTGGGGAAGGTATCGAACAAGCTGATCCAATAGTCCCGGTCGCGCGGATCCGCGGCGATGTTCCAATCGGAAATACGATACCCGTCCGGGTCGGTAAGCTGGCAGAGCAGGGGCATTTAGTCCTCGCAGTGGCTGATTTCGGAAGGTATAGGTATGGGCCGGCCCTCGCGATTCACGCAGGCCAGCGTCGTCAGGGCCTCGCACAGGACGAAGCCATCTCGGTAAATTTTGTAGGCATGATCGATCCGTGCCCGGGTCATACGCTCCAGGCGGACCTCGATGGTCAGAGTATCATCGTAACGGGCCGGGCGGAGAAAGCGGCATTCGGTGCGAACCACCACGAACAGGAAACCTTTATCTTCCATATCCCGGTAACGGATACCGGTAGCCCGGAGCAACTCGGTACGAGCCATCTCGAAATACTCAAAATACTTGGCGTGGTGCAGATAGCCCATGGGGTCACATTCAGCGTAGCGGACACGCACGTCCAGCCGGCACTGGGTAGGGTGTGGTTCGATTTGCTGCTCAATCGTCGCCATATAACCGCATATAATACCGGCCAACGCCTTCCAAGAAAAGTCGCTTACCCGGTAGACGTAATACCGTCATCCGGTTTCCCATTTCGAGCGCCCATCCCATGTTCCAATCGTTTACGCTTCATTCTGGCCGCGGGCGCGGTCGAGGTCGGACCTGATTTCGGGCAGCAGATAATGCTTGTCGAGATCGGGGAGCACGGCCATGGCTGCGCAAGTACGGTCATAACGGGAAACCAGGTCAGCGGCCAAGTCAACAAAAAGGACATATTGGCCCCGAAGCTTGCAGAGCCCGCCACCCTCGCCACCCATGGGTTCAGCTCTTACCTCGGCCCCCATTTGCTCAGCCAGAGTTAATAAATATTCCATACGAGAGGAAAGGTCCATCGTAATCCCTCAAGTTAATGCACTATCAGTGCCGATATTGCACGCACGAAACGTCTGTTCCAGGAGTTTTCATGCCGCTGCGATCCCAGTCAACGCCTACCCGGGTTCCACCTCCGCCAATGGAAAAGCGGCCGATGAATCCGCCGCCAACGGCTCCGCGGACTTTGCCTTTACCACCGTCTGCCCCCGGTACTGTAGCCAATGACGCTTATCTTCTGCAAGAAGAGATTGAGTATTTGGCCGGCCAGTTCGAACAGCTCAAGGCCCAGTTGCGACAGGCCCAGAAGCTGGCCAGCATCGGAACGACGGCCGCCATGCTGGCCCACGAGTTCAATAACTTGTTTGCCCCCGTGGTTGCCTACGCCAAGCATGCTCTGGATACGGATGATGTGGCCTTGATGCGAAAGGCTTTGGCCAAGACGCTTCAGGGTACGGACGCGGTCCGGGAGATGGCCGACCGGCTGGTGGGCCTCGCCCGTCAGGACAGCAGCGTGATCCAGACGGTGAATGTTCTCAAAATCGCCCAGAATGCGGTCGGCTGTCTGATGCGCGATCCTCAGAAGGACAACATCACGGTCAATCTGCAGATCGATTCGGAGCTGGCCGTCAGAGCCAACGAGAATCAGTTATTGCAGGTTATGTTTAATCTGGTGATCAACGCCCGGCAGGCGATGCTCGGCCGTCCCGGACGCCTGACCATCGACGCCGCTCCCACGCACGAAGGCCGGGTCATGATTAATGTTCGCGATACCGGTTGCGGCATCCCGCCGGAAAATCTGTCCCGGATTTTCGAGCCTTTCTTCACCACCAAGAAAAGCGCTGACAAACCGGACAAACGCGGGTTGGGCCTCGGCCTGTCCATCTGTCATGACCTTATCGAGGAGCTCGGCGGCGACATCGATGTCGAAAGCCGCCCCGGCACCGGCACCACCTTTACCATCACACTGCCCCAGGCGGATTAAAACCGCTCATCCTTCGGGATAGGCTTCACGCTCCTTCATATTGCAGCGGAAAACTACCCTGAATTATGTGCACCGCCAGATTCAGATGCGTTGCGCAAGCACAAATACCTCACCAAGCCGCGATCTCCTCCAGAGCCTGCAAGCTTGAAACCGCAGTGTTCAAGGACTTTGATCGAGGCGAGATTGTTAGCCTGGGTGTGGGCGATGACGGCGGTGATTTCCACGATCGCGAAAGCGCGTTGCACAAGAGCGTGTACGATTTCCGTGGCGTATCCTCTCGAGCGGTATTCGGGGAGAACAGAGTACCCTATTTCCACCGTTCCATCGGGTAGCGGTTGACCGCGGTAACCGCCGGCCGCGACCAATACGGCGTCCTGCCCCTGGCTGGGGCGTTGAATCGCGTACCAACCGTACCAGCCGACATCCTCCGGTTTCTTCGCGACACATGTACGAAAGAACTCAATGGCCGGGCGATCATACTCGCCCGGAGGCCAGCTCGTCGGAACCAGCGCTTGCAGCACGGTCGAAAGCCGGGCCGGTGCTTCAAGCTCCGCCTCGAGGTGGGCCAGGGTTGCTGCGACAAGGTTGAGACGGGGGGTTTCTATCGTTAGTAATGGTGCAACGTTTTGGGACATGATAGGCCACCACTGATTATCGAAAAGATGTATCGTGGATTGGTATCATACTCCAGTTGTAACTCGATGGGAACGCCTCGATATGTATTTATATATTGATAGCCCGTTGATTCCGATTGTCTCCAGAGTTATGGTCTCAGCGCCGTACAACGAGCACTGACAAGGCGACCGTGGTGGATCATCATGCCTGAATTACCCGAAGTGGAAACGGTGGCGCGGGGGGTAGGGCGGCATATTGCCGGCCTGACCGTCGAGTGGGTACATCTGGAACGAAAGGATATTGTTTACGGCCACCCCGCCCCACTGTGCGCGGCCTTGCGCGGTCGGCGGGTACAAAAGGTGGTCCGCAGGGGGAAACAGGTCCATCTGGATTTGGTGGGCGGCGCCTGTCTGATTGTGCATCTGGGGATGACCGGCAAGTTGCTGGTTGCCGACCGGGACGAGCCGATCGCCCGGCATACCCATTTAAGGCTGACCTTCCGGCGCCGGCGGATCGAGCTTCGGTTCGTCGACCCACGACGCTTTGGTCGGATATGGCTGATCTTGGACGCCGAGCCGGACGGACCTTGGATCGGACGCCGCCCGCCACCGGTGGCCGCCGACCCCTTGCGGATATCACTGGCCGATTTCCGCGATTTGTTGAACAGAGACCGTCAGATCAAGGCTTTACTGCTCGACCAGCAACCCTTGAGCGGAGTGGGAAACATATACTGCGACGAAGCTCTTTACCGAGCCGGTATCCACCCAGGCACCCGGGCGGCGGACCTCGACGCCAGTATGGTCGGTCGACTTTGGCGGGCGCTGCGCCGTGTACTTAATGAATCGATCGCGGCTGGCGGAACCACGGTCAGCGACTATCGGAGCGCGGACAACACCACCGGATGGTATCAGCATAAACTCCGCGTTTATCAGCGGACGGGCCACCCCTGTCGCCAGTGCGGGACTCGTATCCAGCGGATCGCGGTGGCCGGCCGCGGCACCTTTATCTGCCCCCAATGTCAACCAGTATCTCGTCGGCGGGGCTCTGGCCAAACGCCTCGGCGTCGATTATAAAGAGGGCATGCAAACCGCTGATCTGGAGGTAAAACACTTGTCGGCCCGGAACTTTGTCCAACGTATGATTACGCCGTGGGGTTTGTTACCGCTCGTGGCGTTGCTGGCGGCCGCCGGTTGCCAGGCTCCGGCCCAGCCCGAGGGTCCGGCCATTGCTTACGTAAGGGCGGCTGGTCCTGTCGATCGCGATCTGTTGTACGATGCGGCCGGCGATACATTGCGTAAATATCATTTCGAGTTGGACCGTCAGGATCGTATGGCGGGTGTGATTACCACATTGCCGGACACGTCGGCCAGTTGGTTCGAATTTTGGCGAACCCAGCCGTCAACCGCGTATTATTGGTGGGAATCCAACTTCCAGACCATTCATCGTCTGGCCACGGTTAAACTACACCAAACTGAACAGGATGATCTGCTCGAACTGGACGTACAGGTGGATCGTTATCGCTACGCCCTGGAGGAACGGCAGATCGATAACTCCGCGGCGGCCATGCGGCTGTTCGGCAGCGCCGCCCCGACGGCTTCCGGACAGATGGAAAGGGCCGAGGATTCCGGATACCGCATTCTCCTGGGCCGCGATGCCGAGTTCGAGCGCCTGCTGATCAATGCGATCGTGGCCCGATTCGAAACTCTTGAGCCGCCCGTTTCCGAAGAGCTTCCCACTCCTTGAACCTGCGCAATCAAATTTGAGACCACATTACGCTCATGGATAGTTGGTGAGTTTCGATAACTTCCGCGCGTAATCCATGTCGCGTGATGGTCGCAGCGCGCCGGGCATTTTGCCTGTCTGCGGAAAATCGACTATGCTATCCGTTGAGAAGTCCTTTCCTATTCGTCTATTTCGGGAGCGTTTGGATTATGGCATCACTTCCGACCTTCAAACATTGCAAGCTGGCTGTTATCAGTTCATATGTGCCTCGACGTTGCGGTATCGCCACGTTCTGTTCGGACCTGACCCGGGCGATGACCGAGGAACTGGGCAACCACGGCGAACTGTACGTTCTGGCGATCGACGATATCCCCGAAGGATACCGCTATCCCGACGAAGTGCGGTTCCAGATTCGCAGCAACGTGCAGGCGGACTATCGCCTGGCGGCCGACTTCATTCTGAGCAACCAGGCCAATGCCCTCATCGTGCAGCATGAATACGGCATCTTCGGCGGGCCGGCGGGCGCCCACATCCTGCGTCTACTCCGGGAGGTGCCCGTACCGGTTATCACCACGTTGCATACGGTGCTGGCGGCCCCCACTCCGGAACAACGCAAGGTGATGGACGAGTTATGGCGGCTGAGCGATCGGCTGGTGGTGATGAGCCAGCGAGCCATCGACATGTTGCGGGAAATCTACGGCGTGCCCGCCGAGCGTATCGCCTACATTCCCCACGGCATACCGGACGTGCCCTTCGTGGACCCCAACTATCACAAAGCCCAGTTCAAGGCGGAGGGCCGGCGGGTCATTCTCTCCTTCGGCCTGCTGTCGCCCAACAAAGGCATTGAGGTCATGATCGAGGCCATGCCGGAAATCATCCGGCGCTTCCCCGACGTGATCTATTTCATTCTGGGGGCCACGCACCCGCATTTGAAGAAAGTGCATGGCGAGGCGTATCGCACCAGTCTGCAACGCCGGGTGGTCGATCTGGGACTGGTGGAGAACGTACGTTTCCGCAACCAGTTTGTCGACCTGGAGGAATTGCTGGAATATATCGGGGCGGCCGACCTGTACGTCACCCCCTACCTCAACGAGGCCCAGATCACCTCCGGAACGCTGGCCTATGCCGTGGGCTCGGGCAAGCCGGTGGTTTCCACACCCTATTGGCACGCCCAGGAGCTTTTGGCCGACGGGCGGGGCATTCTGGTTCCCTTCCGCGATCCGGCGGCGATGGCCGAGGCAACGAACTATCTGTTCGAGAACGACATCGAACGCAACCAGATGCGCATCAAAGCCTACCATCACTGCCGCAACATGGTTTGGAAACAGGTGGCCCGCGAGTATCTGCTCCTGGTTCAGGCGGCCCAGGAAGAGCGGATGGAGCGGCCTCGTCCTCTGCCGCGTCATCGCAAGCGTGTCGGCCGCATCGAGGAATTGCCCGAACTCGACCTGAGCCACCTGCGGGCCCTGACCGACGACACGGGCATTCTGCAACATGCCATGCACACGACGCCCGACCGCCAGCACGGCTACTGCCTGGACGACTGCGGGCGGGCCCTGGTGGTTTGCGCCCTGCACGACCAGTTGTTCCAGTCCAACGATCTCGACGCCTTGGCCAACGTCTATCTGGCGTATCTGAATCATGCCTTCATCCAGAGGAGCCGGCGGTTCCATAATTTCATGTCCTATTCCCGGCAGTGGCTGGACAACGAGGGCAGCGAGGACAGCCATGGACGAGCCCTTTGGGGTCTGGGCATGATGGCGGCCCATGCTACCAACGAAAATCTGCGTTCGGTCAGCGTCTCCCTGTTCCAGCCGGCCGTCGGGGTGGTGGAGGGATTCTCCAGCCCGCGATCCTGGGCCTACGCCCTGCTGGGTATTCACGCCTATCTGGAGCACTACGGGGGCGATGCCGGCGTACGGCGGCTCCGCTTGCTGCTGGCCGAGAAACTTTTTGCCTTGTTCCGCGAACACGCCGATCAGGAGTGGCCCTGGTTCGAGACGACGGCTACCTATTCCAACGCCACCATTCCGCACGCCTTGATCCTGGCCGGCACCTGGATTCCCGACGGCCCGATGCGCGAGCAAGGTCTGCGCACTTTGCGCTGGTTGTGCGACGTGCAACGTTCGGATCAAGGCTATTTCTCCTTCATCGGTAACTCCGGCTGGTATCCGCGGGGTGGGGAAAAAGCCCGATTTGATCAGCAGCCGATCGAGGCCGCCCAGCTTTGCTACGCCTGCGCCGAAGCTTACCGGGCTACGGTCGACGAACAATGGCTGGCCGAATCCCGCCTGGCGGTGGAATGGTTTCTCGGACGCAACGATCTGGACGTGCCCATCTACGATTTCGCTTCCGGCGGTTGCCGGGACGGATTAAGCCCAGGCGGCCCCAATTTCAACCAGGGAGCCGAATCGACCCTGGCCTGGCTGATCAGCCTGCTGACCTTCCTCAACCAGGTCAGCCGCCAGACCTTGCATGTCAAACCGGGCGGTGCCCTCGAACAGGCGGATTCGACCAGGGCCGATACGGTCGTCGCTCAAGCCGACATGTCACACTAGCCGACATTATCTACGATTGCTAAAATCTGTTAGTCGAGTGCGTGGGAGGTATGAGCCTACTATGTCCGAGCCGATTGTATTAATATCGAGTTACACGCCGCGATTATGCGGGATTGCCACCTTCTGCGAGGAAGCCCGCGAATTCATCCAGAAGCACAACCCGGATCGCGAAGTCCTGGTCATCAGCCATACCGACGGCGAGGGGGAGGGGGTATTTCCCCTAATCGACATGACCCGCCGCAAGTGGTGGAAGCCCGTGGCCGCCAAGCTCGACGAGCTGCACCCCTACGCGGTGCATATCGAGCATGAGTACGGGCTTTACGAATACTATGACGACCGCGGCCAGGGCGACTACAACGAAGGGTTCATCGACCTGCTCGATTCCATCGGCGACTGGCCCACAATCGTCGAGCCGCATACCGTTCACGGCCGCATGCGCGACGAGGAGATGGACTTCGTTTACAAGATATGCCATTCCGCCGACGTGGTGCTTTTCAAATGCCATTATCAGAAATGGCGATTGGACTGGACGTTTCCGGGGCACGGCTGGAAGACCCCGAGAAATATCATGATCGTGCCCCACGGGGCCCGGCCCGATCGGCGGTTCGCCCTGCACGAGGTACCTCAGCTCCGCCACGATCTCGGTTTGGACGCGGCGACGGGCAACGGCCACCTGGCCGAACATCTCGTCGGCCTGATCGGCTGGATCCAGAGCAACAAGCGCTGGGACATCCTGACCAGCATGTGGGAGGAGATCGCCGAGGAGATTCAGCAGCGCACCGGCCAGGACTGGGACCTGCTCGCTGCCGGGGCCATGCGCGATCCCAACCATCGGGCCGATTACGAACGCTATCGCGAGGACGTAATGCGTCTCCAGAAAAAAGGGCTGGCCCATTACTACGAGTTCATCCCCCGCGGAGACAATTACTACAAGATGATGGCTATCTGCGACTTTATCGTGTTGCCCAGCACCGATGAAACCCAATCGGGCACCCTTGCCCGGATCATCGCTCTCAACAAGCCCTATATAACCACCGCCCCGCTTGAGGGTCTGACCGCCCAGACCATCGAAAGCGGTGGAGGCCTGCTGTTCACCAACAAGAAAATGCTCCGCGAGGCCGTCCTGCGTCTGGCCTGGGAAGAGGATCTGCGCCTTGATCTGGGTACCCGCCTCGAACACTATCTCGACGAGGTGGTTAGCTGGGACGTGGTCGCCGAGCAGTATAACCAGGCCTACACCCTGGCCTGCGAGGCCAAAAAAACCGGCCGCCCCGTCGAACTGCCCAAGGAGTTTTGATCCGCAACCGTCGGCGCGGATCATCGAACCGGTCCCGGTACAACGCGGGTCGCGCTTACCCCGAGCATTTGCCGGAGTATTTCCCTGCCCCCCTCATGGCGCGGCCTCAAGGTGGTCGAGCTTCCGCAAGAGCGGTTTCCGTAGTGAACAATCCGGGATAGCGTGAGTGTTTGCCCCGGATTAAAACTGTTCAAGTTCTGATCCCAAATCGTCCTTGCACGCACAACAAACCAGCACGAACCCGACCCACTTGTCAATAATCAGTTATGGCCACTTCCTCCGCCCGTATCACTTTGTGCCAATAGAGCATGTGTTAAGCACGCGAACAGAAAAGCGTAACCGAATACAAGAGCTATCAGAATCAGATAGACCGTTGAGTGACTTCCGAACGCAAGCTCACGACGATAAGCGTCTTCGAATATCCAAGCGACAAGCAGGCTTTGTGCGGTACCATATGCAAAACGCTCGGAAAAAGTGATCCCTTTTCCTCCAGCAATGCTTACACCGAAGCACATCAGTAAAGGCAACAGAATACCGAGATCGGATACCCGCCAGCGAAAAGGCACGAAAGTTACATGGCATGCTGACCCCAGTATAAGCATGAACATCAAACTCAGGAGCGCGTATGCATAGTATGATCTCCTGCCTATCGTGGACATCGGATTCCACCCTTCTCCTGGATGATCGCAATTCCGATCATGGGCAATCGCCCAAGCTTGAAAGTACGCTGAATCATCAGCCTATCACTGCATTATATTGGAAACGCCGTATACTCCGAACTAAAGCTTCGCGCCTCTGCTTGAACTGCTCCAATCGGTTCATGCGGAATCCCGAGCATATGGACTTATCAGGTTCGGACGTAAAGATGTCTATGGTGTTCCCGGATTGAAAACCTGATACACTGTCAAGGGCCTCTGCATCATTATTTCAATGAATGCTAACATATTGCTCGGCTAACATAAGCAATCCGCGAACCGCAAGAACCGCCACAACAGAATGTAAGCAAAGATGCCAGATACACTGACGTCGACGAGGGCGTTGTACAAAGTAGATCAAGCTGATTACCACCAATGCCTGGTTCAGTAGAACGGGAACAGCGACCAGACATGCAAAGTAGCTGGGGTCACTCTCGATCATTCGATCTAAGGTTTCCGGTACTGCGAAGGAAATAATATTGACCATGGCCAACGGTGCACAGAGCGCCAAGCTGACTATCGACTACCAAGTAAGCCATTTGGGCAATCGCACCTGGAGTATGGGGGTATATAAAGGTACTGGGTCAAGGGTTTGACCATGCGACAGGGGCAGAAAGTCATCATGATGACACTTATTCTTATCGCTCATGGAATATCTCTTAAGGTACGCCGTCTCCTCATCATGAGCACCAGTGGCGATCTCGCGCAACGTCAATCCTGAATTCAAGGTACACCATGCCAATATCATGACTGAATGTCAAGGAGTTTTGATAATGTGCTCCTGGCTCGAATTGCACGCGTGATTGTTCCAGGTTATCCGCATAGTATTACCCAGCGGGGAATCGACGGCAACAGACGTTCTTCTGAGAGGAAGACTATGTCGCCTGCCTGGATTTGATGGCCGACTAATAATTCGGCGGACACCATACTAATGGTACTGCCGTATGTTTGGGCTTCCGCCCCGGCCGCTTAGGAGCCGGCGGCCGCCCCAGGCTCGCCTCCAATCTGACCACGAACCGTTCATTCCACATCGTCCGGTTCACGAAAATGTGTTCTTACATCCGACCGACCGACCCTGCCCGTTCCACGTCATGGAGGAGGCCGCAACGACCATGACCAACAGCCCGGTATTATCCTCTTGCCTCAGCCCTCATATTTCTCTGGATACGCCGACCCTCCGTGCCTGCCGTGTCTCGCTCCGTCGCCATAGCTTCGTCCTCCGCCATAGGCTTCGGCGCTCCGTCGCCATAGCTATGGCGCGTCGGCGACCGACGGCGGATGGAGCGTCGGCGACCGTGGTAAAAAACAAAAAGCGCCAAACGAAGCCAATTTGGGAATTGGGGATAAGCTATTGCGCGATATAACGATAGGTAGTCAACCGCCAGAGGCGTGCCCTTGCGAAAGGTGGGCCAGGAATGTTTGCGTTCGGTGCCGGATGGCGATAGCGTGGGGAGCTGGCCCGTAAGAAAAGCCGGTTTACGAGGAGATCGATCGATGATACCACATGGTATGGCTTTGGTCTGGTTTGGAATGAACCTTTTGAGTGGCGGAGGAAATGATTTGATGCCAAGTCCGGATTCGATTGGTCAGCATCCCCGACAGTTCGAGGCCACAGTCGCCCTCGACGTGGCCTGTCCCTATCTGCTCTATCTGCCCGGCGACTACGGCCGCGACGAGCAGCGCTGGCCGCTGATTCTGTTCCTGCATGGAGCCGGCGAGCGCGGAAATAATCTTGAACTGGTCAAAAAGCACGGCCTGCCCAGAATCATTCAGAACCGCACGGATTTCCCCTTCATCGTGGTCTCGCCCCAGTGCCCCCGAGGCCGATGGTGGGATAACCGGGTCTTGATTGCCCTCCTCGATGAGATCATGGCCCGCTACGCGGTCGATCCCGAACGGGTATACCTGACCGGCCTGAGCATGGGCGGATTCGGCACCTGGAGCCTGGCCATCGAGCATCCCGATCGGTTCGCGGCCATCGCTCCTGTCTGTGGCGGTGGGATTCCCTATCTGCTCGACCGGATCAGGCACCTGCCCGTGTGGGCTTTTCACGGAGCCCGCGACAATGTCGTGCCCCTCTTCGAATCAAAACGTATGGTCGATGTTCTCGAAAGAATGGGCGGGCAGGCCAGGTTGACCGTGTATCCCGAGGCTACCCACGACTCGTGGACCGCAACCTACAACAATCCGAAACTCTACGACTGGTTTCTCGAACACCGCCGCCCCGGACCATCAACCAACCAACAGGCCCCGTAAGACTACTGCGCGTACCCGTGCGGATGGGCCTGATACCAGTCCCAGGCGGATTGGATGATCGCTTCCAACTCCGTGTATTCCGGCTGCCAGCCGAGAACCAGCCGGGCCTTGTCCGCCTGGGCCACGAGCCGCGAAGGGTCGCCCGCTCGTGGCGGTTCGATTTTGACCTTGATATCACGGCCGGTAACCCGTCGCGAAGTTTCGATAACCTCCATCACGGAGAACCCGCTGCCCGTGCCAAGATTGAGGAAACACGATTCCCCACCCCCGCGCAGATAATCCAGGGCCAGAAGGTGCGCCCGGTTGAGATCGGCGATATGAATGTAATCGCGGATAGGCGTTCCGTCGGGCGTCGGATAGGTGTTTCCGAAGACGGACACGAAAGGCAACTTGCCGACGGCGGCGGACAATACGTTTGGGATCAAGTGCGTTTCCGGCTCATGGTCCTCGCCGCATCGGGCTGTGGCTCCGGCTGCGTTGAAGTAACGCAAGGCCGCGAACTTGAGGCCGTAGGCCTGGTCATAGCTCTCCAGGATGCGCTCGATGAAATACTTGCCCCAGCCGTAAGGGTTCGTCGGCGATTGCGGATGGTCCTCGGCGATGGGTACGCGTTGCGGCTCGCCGTAAGTCGCGCAGGTCGAGCTGAACACCACGCGACGTACCCCGGCCTTGAGCAGCTCGTCGAACAAGGCGATACCCTGCTCGACGTTGTTGGCGAAATAGCGGTCCGGCTGTTGCACCGATTCCCCGACGTAGGCCAGGGCGGCGAAATGGATGCAGGCCTCAAGTTTGTGTTCACGTGCGATGCGGGCCACGAGGGCGCGGTCGCCGATGCGGCCTTCGTAGAACGGGACGGACGCATCGATCGCCGCCCGGTGGCCGCGATACAGATTGTCCAGTACCACCACCTCCTGGCCACCATGCCGCAGCAGGTCGACGCATACACTGCCGATATAGCCCGCTCCACCGGTTACCAATACTGCCATGGGTGCATCCTTTTTATCGAGTTCGATACCCTGTTCGAGACGCGCACCGCCGACCACGTGCTAATCGACCTTGCCATCATATTGCCCTTGGGCCTGTTCGTTGTTCACAAGCAATGGCATCACGAAAGGGTCATATTGTACATGTTTATAATTCCCACAGAAAGGATTAGTCAACATCGCATGCCGACCCGTTGCCTCCGAGCGTCCATTATACCCATGCAATGCACTGAGCGGTGGGGTATGTCAGCCCCGGAATCTCGCCCCTCAACTGGAATTGTGCCGGTTCATCCTCGCGAACGAAATACCTTACGCTCACCAAATCCTCAAGGTTTCCTGGTTTGCGATAAACCGCAACGGAACGATCTTGTCGGCGGGGGGCGCAAGGCTTTAATCCACGGCCAGAGCATGAACGCGACGAGCAGGCAATACGCTGAAAGCCCGCTGGATACTTACGGTTCATCGAGCGGAAAACGCGTGGCCGCAACCTCGCGGAGATTATCCGCAGGGTTGCTGTCGGAACCTATCGTCTTCCGCGATAGTTCTGGGACGGGCGGGGTGCATGGAACACTGCGCCGTATCTCGATACCGTGGATCAATGCCTCAGTTCTTTTCCTCGAACTCGGCGTCGATCACGTCCGCATCTTTGCCGCTGGTGGCGCTTTCGCTGCCGGCGCCTTGGGCCGCTTCCCCCGGGGCCGCTCCGCCGGCTTGCTTCGCCGCCTCCTCGTACATGATCTTGCCGATCACCTGCGAGGTGCTGGCCACTTGTTCCAGCGACTTGGAGATCGCGTCCTTGTCGTCGCCTTTCATCACGCTCTTGAGCTGATTCAAGGCCGACTCGATCTTGCTGCGCTCGTCGGCGGGCACCTTGTCGCCGTATTCCTTCAACGTCTTTTCCGTCTGATAGACGGCGTTGTCCGCATGGTTGCGCAGGTCCACCAGCTCGCGCCGGGCCTTGTCTTCGGAGGCATGCTCTTCGGCCTCTTTGCGCATCTGCTCGATGTCCTGCTTGTTCAATCCGCTGGAACCCTCGATGCGGATCGACTGGGCCTTGCCGCTGGCCATGTCCTTGGCCGAGACGTTGAGGATGCCGTTGGCGTCGATGTCAAAGATCACCTCGACTTGCGGAATGCCCCGCGGCGCCGGCGGAATGCCGGTCAGGTTGAAGCGGCCGAGCGACCGGTTGTTGGAGGCCATCTCCCGCTCGCCCTGCAGCACGTGGATGGTCACCTCCGTCTGATTATCCGCGGCCGTGCTGAAGGTCTCTTTCTTACTCGTCGGAATCGTCGTGTTCCGCTCGATCAGTTTGGTCATCACTCCGCCGAGCGTCTCCACGCCGAGCGACAACGGGGTCACGTCGAGCAGAACGATATCGTCCTTTTCGCCGGACAGAACGGCGCCCTGAATGGCGGCCCCGACGGCCACCACCTCGTCCGGGTTGATGCTCTTGTTCGGCTCCTTGCCGAAGATTTCCTTGACCAGCCGCTGTACCGCCGGCATCCGGGTCGAACCGCCCACCAGCACCGCCTCATCGACCTCGCTCGGCGAAAGCTTCGCGTCCGCCAGGGCCTTGAGCACCGGCCCGCGGCAACGCTCGGTCAACTGGAGGGTCAACTGCTCGAAACGCGCCCGGGTGATGGTCTCCTGCAGGTGTTTCGGCCCGCTCTGGTCGGCCGTGATGAACGGCAGATTGATCGTCGTTTCCTGGGTCGTGGACAACTCGCACTTGGCCTTCTCACAAGCCTCCTTCAAACGCTGCAAGGCCATTGGATCCTTGCGCAGGTCGATGCCTTCCTTCTTGCGGAACTCCTCGGCCACGAAGTTAATCAACTCCTCGTCGTAGTCATCGCCGCCGAGATGAGTATCGCCGCTGGTGCTGAGCACCTCGAACACGTTGTCGCCGATGTCGAGGATGGAAATATCGAAAGTGCCGCCGCCGAGGTCGAACACGGCGATCTTCTCGTTAGCCTTCTTCTCCAACCCGTAAGCCAGCGCCGCCGCCGTCGGCTCGTTGATGATCCGCTCGACTTTCAGACCGGCAATCTCGCCGGCGTCCTTGGTGGCCTGCCGCTGCGAGTCGTTGAAATAAGCCGGAACGGTTATCACAGCCCGAGTGACCGGCTCGCCCAGATAATCCTCGGCGGTCTTTTTCAGATCGCGCAGGACCATCGCGGAGACTTCCGGCGGTGTGTACTGCTTGCCGCGTACGTCGACCTTGACCAGATCCGTCGGACCACCAACGACCGCATAGGGTACGATTTTTTCCTCGGACTGGACTTCGTCATGCCGCCGGCCCATGAAGCGCTTGATGGAAAAAACGGTGTTCTGGGGGTTGGTCACCTGCTGATGCCGGGCAATCTGGCCGACCAGAATCTCGCCCTTATCCGTGAAACCCACCACCGAGGGCGTCAGACGCGAACCCTGGGCGTTGGTGATGACCTTCGGCTGATCACCTTCCATGACCGCCACTACCGAATTCGTGGTCCCCAGATCGATGCCAATGATTTTCGACATGCCTTGAATCTCCCTGGCTATAAGTCGCGAAGCCATCAACCGATGGAGCGCGTACATCACAATTACCGCAATGCCATGGAGTTATGCAAACACAGTGCCATGCCTTTAAAAGTGCTTGATTGTATTGTAAGTCATTTATTTGCAGAACTTTGTGTTATGTGCCGATAATTTATCATAACGGTTAGCCTGCCAGACTGGCAGGAAGCGACGCTCCCATGGCATGCCGTTGAATCGAGGCACCGAACAGCGAAAGGTGTAACATCATGACCAGAGCCAGACTGCCCTATGAGACTCTTGAAGGCCAAGGGTATGCAGGTGTACGGCAGATTTCCGTATTTCTCGATAACCGGGTTGGACAGCTTCTCAAGCTGACGAAAGTAGTTGAAAGTAAAGAAGTTAAGATTCTTGGTATATCGGTGATCGACTCGGTCGATTGCTCGGTTGTTCGCCTGCTCTTTGATGATCTCGACGAGGCGATCGAGGTACTCAAAAACGAGGGATTCGCGGTTAGTGTCGCCGAGGTGCTTATTGTCTCGCTGCCTCACGGGAAACGCGGTCTTTTGTCGATATTCGCTACCTTGCTTTCCAGCGAAATAAATGTCGCATACACCTACCCATTGATATCCGCCAATATCGGCCCGACCATTGCATTGTCCGTGGACAATATCGAGGCGGCGGCCGAAACGCTGCGGAAGCAGAAATTCGATGTCCTCAGCGAATCCGACCTGAAAAATCAATGCTGATCTGCCATAATGGCCGCTCCTTAATCGCCGCAAGTGTTTATAAATGACTGTTGTTAATAGGTTTATGTATTTTTCGATTCTGGTACTAATCTTGCAGCCTGTTATAGGCGTATAAATGACTGATTTGTAACTTTCGCCCTCGGTCGGCGAGCAACCATAAGGAGGTGGTTTCGATGTGGTTCTTTGACCCGATGTACATGCTCTACGTGGCCTTGCCCGGTTTGCTGATCGGCCTCTATGCCCAGATGAAAGTGAAATCCGCGTTCGCCCGGGGGAGCCGAATCCCTGCCCGCCGCGGCTGGACCGGGGCTCAGATCGCCCAGGCCATTCTGGACGCCAACGGGATCCGCAACGTATCCATCGAGCCGATTCGCGGCCACCTGAGCGATCATTACGATCCGCGGGCCAAGGTGCTGCGGCTGAGTCCCGACGTATACAGCGGCCGTTCCCTGGCCGCCGCCGGGGTCGCCGCCCATGAGGTGGGCCATGCAATTCAGGACGCCCGGGGATACGCCCCGCTAGGTCTGCGTAACGCGGTCGTGCCGGTCGCCAACATCGGATCGAGCTTCGGCATGATGCTGGCAATGATCGGGCTGGCTATGGGCCTGACCAATATGGTGGGGATCGGCGCCTTGCTCTTCGCGGCCGTCGTCGTGTTTCAGATCATCAATCTACCCGTCGAGTTCAACGCCAGTCGGCGGGCCCGCGATACTCTGGTCATGAACGGCCTCGTCACCGAGCAGGAGGACCGCGAAGTCGCCCGCGTGCTGAACGCGGCGGCCATGACCTACGTGGCCGCGACCATTACCTCGATCCTGACCCTGCTGTATTTCCTCATGCGCTCCGGACTGCTCGGCCGCTCGCGATAAGCGACCAAGCACAGGGATTAGTAGGCAAATTGCATACCCTGCATTTACTGAGCAGCATTTTCGCTCTTGGATGGAACGGGTATCGATATTTCGTGTCGCTGGTTGGCCGAAACGGTACGGATGTGTCCGGCTTTCTCACCGGGCAGGTTGTGGATATGCAGGGGGGCATCCGTAAGCAAGGTGTAGCGAAGAGCCTCGCCTTGCCGCTCCCATTCGATACGAATCGAGCCGTCCTTAGTGGTTAGCGGAAGTGTCCCGCGCACCTGCCGTAACGATCCGGGGCACAGGTTGAAATGAAAATGATTCATCCCCAGATCGAATCGCGGGTGCAAGCCTAGCAAATAACGCGAAAGCTGCCAGGTAGGCGCCCCGGCCCAGTGATGACAATGCGACCAGCGTGTATCGAAAACCTCAACCCAGGTCGTTCGATCCTCGCCCAGCGCCCATCCCCAACAGGTGCGGTACTGGTTCAATATGTAATCCATTTCGCCTCGTTCGATGAGTGGCGGGAAAGCGAAGTGTGCGAAGTAGGGCGTAATAAGTTGCGGATTTTCACATGTCGGATCGGCCAATCGAGGAGCATCCGGAGCATTGGGAAAGCAACGCATCATGTGACGTTTAACGGCCTCGATACAAGCCGACTCCTGGGACGATTCAATCAACCCCAGCGACAAGGCCAGCGCCAGACGGTGATAACCGACCTTGTCCCAGTCTTCCGGGCTGTTTAACCGCTGACTGGTCAACCACCCCTTGATGTTTGACCGGATATCTCCAGCCATTTTTTCAAACCGGGCGAGCGCGTCGGATTGCCCAAGTATATCGCTCCAACGAATTATGGCTTCCAAGGCTGCGAGGAAGTGCATGTTGTACGCCATGTCCGCTGGGCCTTCGTTTCTTACATAGCCCCAGTCGATAAAGATCCATCCGGCACCGTCCTCCAGGGCATTTTCCTTGATGAACGGTTCGAACGCGCCGAGGTTCCTTAGCGCGGCCGGATACATCTCTTCCAAAAAGGCTCGATCTCCGGTCAGCTCATAGTAATGTACGCAGGCCGGTACCCACTGGCAGGCAAAGGTGGCCATGTACAGGATGTTGCCGGGCGAAAGACCAGCCACGAGTCCATCTTCGCGGGCGCATTCCGCTGCCTGAATGAGCCCGCGACGAAACAATCGCAGATCGCGATATGTAACCGAGGCAATGTCCATGCCCACGGATACCACTTCACCGGTCCATTGGCCGCGTTCGCGGGTGGGATTGTCCACTAGCGCATCTTCCGTACAAGCTCGATAGGTTTCGACACCGGTCAGCCAGATCCGATCAAGCAGCGGATCGCCGGTTTGCAGGTCGCCTTCGGGCTGGCCGTGATAACCCCGCTCGATGAACCGTTCCTCGACAAAGCGGATCGAGTCAGGATCGACCAGGACATGCACTTCCAGGTAGCGACCGCTCTTGGGCGTAAGCGGGCGGAACGTCTGCCGTCCGCCGCGGGCGACGTAATGATCCAGATTGCACGAGGGCCCGGTGGAAAGATTGATGTACGGGGCAACTCGTCCGTGGCTGAGTGTCTCGGCGATCGCAAATTGTACAATGGCTCCGTCAGGCAAGTCGAACGTGAAATCGGGGTAACCGAGGCGCACTCTGCCCAGATCGTACCGACGCCAGAGGCCTTGGGACGGAACCTGGTCGCATTTCTGATCACGGAGGAAGAAACGCGCCGGGATATCATCGCGTTCGTATCCGTAGGTGTTGGCCAAGGGCCCTTGCCCCATGGGTTGCAGCTTATGCTCGAAATGCTGAACGAGGCCGATCGTGCTTGGGGCGGGCTTGCCGATCGACGGTTTTACGGGCACGGGTTCCGTCCAGGTACTGTCGTCGAAAGCGCAAGACTGCCAATCCGCCGGGAGCTGGCGCGTGTCGCACCACTCGATCCAGCCGAGGATCGGGCTAATCCGCCGCACGCACTGTTGGTAACCGGGCAACCGGAACGCCTTCCAGTCTACCGGACGCTGCTGGCCGTTGACATAAACATAACACGAGAAAAACGGCGGCAGGTTCGGCATCATACGCGTTTCCTCGCCCACGTGGTGGACCTGGGCCGCAATGATGTGTTGACCAGCGTTAAGCCGGATTCGTTTCGATTCGTATTGTGGATGATTCGCGGAAAATCGAATCGGGCCTTCGGTGAAGTATTGCCCATCCATCCAGGCAACGAACCAGCTTGCGCCCAAAGTGCGGATTTCCACGTCCATCTCTTCATCAAGCGTGAAATGCCCACGGAACGCGACATAGTAGTCTTGGTCCGTTGCGTCAGCTTCAATCCAAATGGCATTCAATTCCCCGGCGTGCACGCTATCCGTGTATATCGCAAGGAACCCTCCCGCCAGCAATAAACAGAACGATGTACGCAGGACCAGGTTTCTGGAAACGTTAAGCAGTCTGTTGCCTGTTTGGCGATCCCAGGGTGTGCTTTCTGAACGGGCGATACTATTCACACAACACCTCCTTGTTTATGAGTCCAGTATCAGGCCTAAGGAGCTCATTCTATATACCAGTAGTCATATTGCACAGCGCGTATGGCCGGCAATTATCCTCGGCGCAGTTCAGACTTACATCGGTACGAAAGATGAGATGAGCGGGCGAAAGCCGGCCCCGCAACTTGGAGATGAGAGAGAACTTGGCGATACGGGGAGGGGGCCTGCAAGCCCATTTCCCCCCTCCCCGCGTCTCCAAGTCTGCCATATTCGTAGCAGGTAAATAAACCGGGTTACCCGCTATGGCAGGTCAAGCTACAGTAAATTAAAGGCAGCGCAGGAACGCTACCAGATCCTGCTTTTCCTGTTCGGTCAGCTTGACGTCGGTTACGAGGTTGAAGAACTCGACCGTATCCTCGATGGTCAGCAGCCGCCGATCATGCAGATAAGGCGGCGAATCCTTGAGGCCGCGGAGCGGGAAGGTCTTGATCGGACCGTCCTGAGCGGCCATCCGCCCGTTGATCATTTGCGGCTTGAAGAACCGCTCCGTTCGCAGATTGTGCATCAGGTTGTCCGTGTAATACGGGGCCGGATGACATTCGGCGCAGCGGCCCTTGTCGAAAAACACTTCCTCACCGCGCAATTCGGACTCGGTGGCCAAGCTCGGATCGAGCCGCCCGAACACGTCCAGTTTGGGCGCGGGTGGGAAATCGAGCAGGGCCATGACCTCGGCCATGAAATGGACCTGGCTGCCGCGCTCGAGGATGTTGGCTCCCTTCTTCGTGGCGATGACCGGATCGCCGTCGAAGTAGGCCGCCCGCTGCTCGAACTCGGTAAAGTCCTCGATGCTCTTCAACGCTCGCTGCGACCCGAACAGCCTCTGGATATTCACGCCCCGCAAAGTGGGGGTGTCCAGGCCGTGCCGGAACTCCTGCGGGCGAATATCACCCACCAGATGCGTGGTGGAGTTGGTATGGCCGTTGACGTGGCAATCGAAACAGGTCACGCCGCGGCTCGGCAGGGCCGAACGGCGATCATCCGTCTGGTTGAACTGCTGCTGCGGGAACGGCGTGACCAGCAGGCGCATGCCCTCCAACTGCTTGGGGTTCAGGATGCCGTTGAACAGCTCGAAGAAGTTCATGATCGTAACCACCTTGCCCTGGGACACGTCGCCCAGATCGGGACGGGTGGTCAGGAAAATCGGGGGCGGAAACTCCGGCAGAAAATGCTCCGGCAGATCGTAATCCAGGTCGAAGCGGGTCAGATCCCGCGCTTCCTGTTTATTGATCTCGTCGATGTGGTGCTGAGGGAAGACCATACCCCCTTCCGGATGGTTCGGATGCGGAAGAGGCAGAAACCCTGCGGGAAATACATCTTTTTCCCGGATTTCCGCGGGGGACATCTCGGCCAGCTTCTCCCAGGTCATGCCTTGTGGCAGTTTTACCCGCACGCCACCCTGGACCGCCTTGCCTCCGGCCATCTGGACGCCGGCGGCCGGTTTGTCGCTCATGTCGTACCGTTTGTCCAGCAGTTCCATCTGCCGCTTCATGATCTCGGGCTTGGCCGCCTCCATCCGGGCCATGGTCGCGCTGAAGTCCTCGGTCATCACGACCGGGGAATAACTCGACGGCGGGTTCGCCCAGGCCCGCACCAGAGGCAGGGCGATCAATACGCCCACGGCCGCAACGCCCAGGGCCACGATCGGGCCCCAAGCCCTTTTTCCTGTTTGATCTTTCATGGTTTTGATCTCCGTTTCTTGTTCGTACGCTTGGATATCCGCGCCGCTTTCTTACGGACTTGTTTGGCCTTCACGGAGGCCGCGTCACCTCCTTTCCTCGGCGGGCTTGCACAATCCGCGCAAAGACCCCGAAAGTGGATATGGTAATCGTGGATCGTAAACCCGGACCCGCGAACGTTCGGCCGGGTGATGTTGTCCAATCGTTGATCCTCGATATCCAGGATTTTCTCGCAATGCATGCAGATCAAATGGTGATGTTGGCGAATCTTCGGATCGAACCGGGTGGCCGCGCCGGGGTGACAGATTTTCGCGATGATGCCGAGCCGCACCAGCGTATCCAGGATGCGATAGACCGACGTACGCGAGAGCGACGGAAGCCGGGTCCGCACCTGCTCGTACACCTGGTCGGCCGTCGGATGGTCCTCGCGCTCGAGGATCATCTCCAGGACCGTCCGTCGCTGGGTGGTTACCGGCAACCCCCGCGTCCGGCAGGCCTGCTCGAACTGTTCGATCCGCCGAGATTTCGCTACAGGTTCCATGACTTGCTCGGTTGGTATTATGTACCATCCGGCAACGCAGGTCAACCCCCTTTTTCGGCCCCGCCCCGCATTCGCCGGGCGACCTCCGCCACCCGCCGCCCCAGGTGGCGGGCTGTTGCCAGCCCGAAATCGTCGGTTTGGACGCCCCCGCCGCCGCTGAACAGGGTGGCCCCGAAATGGGCGGTCGGCTGCCCGTCGCTGACGCAGATCATGTCGTGGCACATCATGGCCGCCTGCACCGCCTGGATGGTAAGTTCCTGCCCCCCATTACGCACCCCACCCACCGCCAACACTCCGCCGACCCGATTCCGAAAAATCCAATCATTCCGGCGGAACATGACGCAGCGATCGATCAGGGTCTTGCACTGGGCGGTCATCATGCCGAAGTAAACCGGCGTTCCGACGATCATGCCGGCCACCTCCGGATCGGCCAGGGTCGGAATCAGCGAGCCGAAATCATCATCGATCGGGCAGGCCAGTTGGGTCTTGCACTCTCCGCACGCCAGACAGGGGCGCAGATCGCGCCCGGCCAGCTCGAGCAAGTCGGTTTCAATATCCTCACCCTGCTCGCCGGCGGCCGCCAGGCAGGTCTGCATGGCTTGAAAGGTGCTTTGTCCCGGACGCGGACTGCAACAGATGCCCAGTATTTTCATGACGTATGTTCCTCTCAAACACGGATTAACCTTGGGGATCCTCGGGCGGTTGATCCTCCGGACGCAAGGCCCGGTAGTAAACTCCTCGTGGTTTCACGACCGATTCAACCCGCTTCTGACGACGTAAGTGTTCCACATATTTGATGGCCTCGTTATTGTGCAAGCCGAGGGCAGCCACGATATCCTGAATGGAACACGGCCGCCGCAGCAGCATCTCCAGAATATCGCTTTCACTTGCCGTGGATTCACTCTCATGCGGATCGCGGGCGTAGTCGGCGATGACCTCAGCCCGCGGTTCAAAGAGATCGGCCAGCCGAGTCAACTGTTCCAGGGGGACCGGCTCGGCGAACGATTCGACCGGCGGGCGCGTGACCGTATTCAAATGCACGCGGTCCGGAGCGATCCGTCGTACCAGCTCCGCGATTTTTTTGACCTCGGACTCGATCGACGTGTAGCCAGCCAAAAGCAGGACTTCAAGCCAATAGGCCCCGCGATACTCGCGCCGAAACGCAACCAGGCCTTCGATTAGTTGGTCGAACGAAAGGGATGCGTGCGGCCGGTTGATGTACCGAAATCGTGCTTCGTCGCCCACGTCCAATGAGGGAACCACGAGGTCCGCATGCTGGAGCTCCTGCCGAACATCCTTGCGCCAGAGCAGCGAACCATTGGTAAGCACGGCCACGGGGATGTTGGCGATCGCCTGAATGCGCTGAATCAACTCGCCCAGCCCGGCGCAAAGGGTCGGCTCGCCCGAGCCGCTGAGCGTAATGTAATCGGGGCGGGTATCGAGTTTGCGGCGGATTTCCTCAATAACCAATTCCCAATGCACATAATCCTGCCTCTGCACGGTCTGGTCCGTTGTTCGTCCCAACTGGCAATAGATGCAGTCGTATGTGCAGGTCTTGAAGGGAACCAGGTCGATGCCCAATGATCGACCCAGCCGACGCGAAGGCACGGGACCGAAAGTATAATTCATGACCAGACCTCGGGACGCGGACGCTTCAACATGAAGACGGCCGCGGCCTCTTTTCTGAGCGCCTCGCTGATCACTGGTTTCAGACCATCAGTGAAATCGTTCGTCTGCGACGATTCGTTCGGCGTTTCGTTCGCCCAGCCAGCCGCCGCGAACTTCCGGAAAGCTGTCGAACGCGGGGACATAGGGCTTGATATCAAGCAGGGGGGTGCCGTCGAGAATGTCCAGATCGCCAACGTGCAATACGTTTATTTCTATACGCAACAAGCGCACGCAGGAAAGCCCGAGCGGATTGGGCCGGGCCGGGGCCCGCGTGGCGAACAGCCCGCGCTCCCGCGTATCGCGATAGGGCACCACCCGCATTTTCGGATCAACCGCTCGATCGCATACATAGATCAGCCAGATACGCTCGAACCCCTCAAGGTCCGCGAGGCCTTCGGCGAAATGATCGTAGACCTCGACCGTCCCCTCGGCCCCGTAGGCATACACCGGCTGGATCGGCGTACCCGCCGGTTCGCGAAAAGGCGTGTGGATGATGCCGATGGGCCTGAGCGATAAAGTCATGGACACGATCGCCTCCTTCGCCGGACGGCTACTTCGGGCATTTTTTCAGGGTCATGAACCAGTCGAGCACCCTGGCGTCAGCTCCCGGCTTGGCGACGCGCTCACTGGCCGTCCCGCAGGAACCCGGCGGCGGTACGATAACCTCGTTACCGGGTTGCCAGTTGGCGGGGGTTGCGACCTTGTGCTGATCGGACATTTGCATAGCCACCAGCAGCCGCTTGACCTCTTCCATATTACGGCCGTTGCTGAGCGGATAATACAGAATGGCCCGTACGACGGCCTCGGGGTCAATGATAAACACGGCCCGCACCGCCTGGGTGGTGCTGGCTGCCGGCTGAAGCATACCGAACGCCTTGGAGACTTCCATGGTCAGGTCGCTGATTACCGGGAAAGTCACCTCGATGCCTTTCATCCCATTGTATTCGATCTTTTCCTTGATCGTGCGCAGCCAGGCGATGTGGCTGTACGTGCTGTCGATGGACAAGCCGAGCAGCTTGCAGTTGAGTTTCTCGAATTCCGGTTGCATGTGCGCGAAGGTCATGAATTCCGTCGTGCAGACCGGGGTAAAGTCGGCAGGGTGGGAAAAGAAAATAACCCATTTGCCCTTGAAGTCCTCGGGAAAACTGATCGGTCCCTGGGTGGTTTCGGCCTTGAAACAGGGGGCCTTCTCGCCGATCAACGGTAGTTTATTTTCGTGGCACATGTTTTTCGTTCCTTTCTGATCCATTAATAAAAAGTCACCTGCGTGCCGGCCACGCAAGGAAAACAGCGGTTCGGCAGCTCCGTATACAACCGGGCCATCGCCGCGAAGCCCGTGCAATGGGCCAGACCTACCTTTTGTACCTCTGCCTCCCGTAACGCCTGAATCGTCCGGCGAAGCCGATTCTCATCGGCTGCCAACAGATGCATGCCGCCCAACACGGCATGGATACGGGTACAGCCCGTCAGGGTTCGAATATGATCCAGAGTATTGACCACTCCGGAATGTGCACAACCCAATAGTACAATCATACCCCGGGCCGTCTCCATGAACAGCGCCTGGTCATCCGGCAGAAGGTCGGGCTGGCTGCACGCCTCATCGAGATAGAAAGCGCCGCCCGTATCCTCGTAATCATTCCGCCGTGGTATTTCGCCGGTAAGCCGGATGCCGTCGGCGATCTGCACGGGCTTCGCTCCGGTCAAGACCAGTTGTCCAACCCGTCCGCGTAAATCCTCGGGCGAGGAAAAAGGTGATCCGACCGATCGGACGCTCTTTTTGTCCGGGTTCTGGAAAAAGCGAGGTGTGAACGCCGCCGGATGGGCGTAAACATGCGCATCTTTGAAGGAATCCAGAGCCTGATATAAGCCGCCGGTGTGATCGTAGTGCCCATGGCTGAGGACCACGTCGTCGGCGGTACTCAGGGCGATGCCCAGCGTGTTGGCGTTGTGTTGCAGGACCATCCCCTGGCCGGTGTCGAAAAGTATCCGCCGACCGGCTGTTTCGATCCAGAAAGCCATGCCGTGTTCGGCCAACAGGCTCTGTTGCTTGACGGAATTCTCGACCAATACGGAAATCCGGACGGTCTGCTCCCTCACGATGCCTTCTCCTCGTCCAGTTCGGGTTGCTCCATGAATAACGCGCTGGCCGTCGCCTTCGTCTGGCCCTCCTGCTCTAATTCGGCTTTCATCCGGTAAAGAGGCGGATACGCCTTCTCGATCCATGCCCGTACGATGGCGGGAACCCTCGCTTTCACCGGGTAGCGGAATTTGACTTCCATCTTGGCCGTCACCGCCGTGCATTGGTGGGCGAAAAGGCAATTGGTCATCGCCCCGTCCAGCAACAGCGAGATGACCCCGCCGTGCAGGCGGTTCGGGTAGCCTTCGCAGATCCCGTTGCCGCCGAAGGTGGCTTCCACGCGGCCGTCGGGCTGCAGGCGAAAGGCCAGCCGCAGCCCCAGGGGGTTCGCCCATCCGCAGACAATGCAACGCGCATGGCTGTGATGGGTGGTTCCGGGAACACATCCGGCTTGCAGGTCAGTGGTCACAGATATTCTCGCCCGCTTGGAGCGCGCCCTCAAGGTAATCGTTAACCACTTGTTCCACCGGCCGACACGATACGCCCACGATCACCTCGATTCCGTTCTGGGCGAAAAGCTGCTGTGCGCGTTGCCCCATGCCGCCGGCGATGATCACCGTGGCTCCGAGATCGTGCAGCCAGCTAGGCAGAACGCCCGGCTCGTGGGCGGGTGGGGTGAGGTATTCCGTCGCCGTGATCTTCTTGTCGGCCGGATCGACCTCGACCAGCGCAAACTGCTCGCAATGTCCGAAGTGCGCGGATAATTGTCCATAGGTTAGCGGTATGGCGATTTTCATTTGTCCTCCTGTTATCCATTCAAGACATTCAACACGACCCGTCCCGCCCGGGTACGTTCCAGCACGGTCTCCACGATTTGACGAAAGCCCTGCTCCGAAGCCCGCGGCTCCGGCCGATCGGTCAGCGGATGGCCGGCATCACCCTGCGCGACAATATTGGAATCCAACGGAACCTTGCCCAGAAAGCCCACCTCCATTTCGGCCGCCAAGGCTTCGCCGCCGCCGGTCTTGAAGATATCCACGTGGTGGCCGCAGGACGGACAGGCGTACCCGCTCATATTCTCCACGATACCCAAAACGGGCAGATCGACCGCCCGGCAGAAACTTACGCTTCGCCGTACGTCGTTGACCGCCAGTTCCTGAGGCGTCGTCACCAGCAGGGCCATCGCGGGCTTGCCGACCAGTTGCGCGACCGCCAGCGGTTCGTCGCCCGTGCCCGGAGGCGAGTCCACCACCAGATAATCCAATGATCCCCAATCCACGTCTTTCAGAAATTGGCGAATGATGTTGTACTTCATCGGCCCGCGCCAGATAACCGCGTCCCGGGGAGACGAGACCAGAAAACCGATCGACATCACCTTCAGCCGATCATGGACCTTCACCGGCTGCATGGCCTGATGGTCCGTAATAACTTCCCGTCCCTGTAATCCGATCAGTTGCGGTACGCTCGGGCCGTGGATATCGACATCCAGCAGCCCTACCGACCAGCCGGCCTCGGCCAGACCCACGGCCAGTCGAACCGCCACCGTGCTCTTGCCGACTCCGCCCTTGCCGGACATCACCAGGATTTTCTGACGGATTCCATCCATTCGTTTTTCCAGGACGGCCTGCTCCATCTGGCGATGGGCTTCATCATGGGGATTGGCTTGTGAACAAGTCTGACTCATGTTCCAGATATTACCTTTCTCTCGTTAACTATGGGGATAAGGAGCAAACGGACTCGTTACCGCCCTATCAAGTCCAATGGCCTTCGACATTCGCGGACTGGGCCTGTTGAAGTCGTCCCGCCTTGAAATCCTCGATGGCCTCGCGAACCGTTCCCGACGCGCCGGTATGGATGGCCACCCCGCCGGCATTCAGAGTCGCGAACGCCTTCGGCCCCACGTTCCCGGTGACGACCGCCTGGGCTCCCAGTTCCACGACTTTACGGCCCGTTTGTATACCCGCGCCCTGGGCGGCATTCAAATTAATCTCGTTGTCCACCGCCGAGTGTTCACCCGTATCGGTGTCTACCAAAATCAGGTACTTGGCCCGACCAAACCGGGGGTCGGCCAGTGCGTCCAACGTCGGCCCTTGAGCAGTGACTACCACGCGCATAGCTTCTCCTTTCGAATTCGACATGGGATTGTCATGCAAAGGACGTTCCAATAATGCCGATAGTGAACGAGTCAGTCATAAGATGCTATATGAAAAGATATTAGGGGTAATGGGCGACGAAATATGGTGGCAAAGAGAATCGGTAGCCTGAACGCAGTATGGCAATATGCAATGTTGTTATCCCCGGCTGCGTCCATCCGACGACGGAGTTTCGATCCCCAGGGACTTGAGTTTGCGGTAGAGCGTGCTGGTGTCGATGCCGAGGTCGCGGGCAGTTTGCTTGCGATTCCCCTTATGGCGGTGCAGGGCTTCGGCGATCAGTAGCCTTTCCATGGCCTCCAGGGTGGCGGGGCCTCCATATTCACCGGTCGATTGCCCGGCCGCGGGCCGCAATTCGGGGGGCAGGTGGTGCAGCTCGATCAGCCCCCCCCGGCACAGCACGAACGCCTGTTCGATGATGTTTTCCAGCTCACGCACGTTGCCCGGATAATCATGATCCATCAGCCGGGCCAACACCTCTCTCGACACCCCGGCGAGATCCTTGCCCTGCAGGCGATTGAATTTGGCTACCAGACGATCGATCAACAACGGGATGTCCTCGCGTCTCTGCCGCAGACTGGGCAGTTTCAGATGGACCACGCGAATTCGATAGAACAGGTCTTCGCGAAACTTGCCCGCCCGCACGAGTTTGACCAGATCCTTGTTCGTGGCCGCCACGACCCGAACGTCGACCTTGATCGATTCGAGCGCGCCGAGCGGCTCGATGGCCCGTTCCTGCAGAACGCGGAGCAGCCGCACCTGCATGGCCGGCGAAATATCCCCGATTTCATCCAGGAAAATCGTGCCTCCGTCGGCGATGGCGAAGCGTCCAGGCTTGTCGCGACGGGCGTCGGTAAACGCTCCCGCCTTGTGCCCGAAAAGCTCCGATTCCAGCAACGTATCGGGCAATGCCGCACAGTTAATGGCCACGAAACGTTTCTTTTTCCGCGGAGAAAGATTGTGAATGGCCCGGGCGAAAAGCTCCTTGCCCGTACCGCTGGCCCCCTCGATCAGTACGGTGCTGGAGCTTTCGGCGATCTGCGGCAGAATCTGGAAAAGATTCATCATCGCGGCACTGCGCCCGACAATGTCCTCGAACGTGTACCGGGCCTCGAGCTGCTTCTGTAACTGCTCGACCTGGCTGAGGTCCTGAAAGGACTCCACCCCGCCGATGACTTTCCCGTCCGGCGATTTGAGCAAGGCGGTGGAAATGCGGATCGGGATACGCTGCCCCGTATGGCTGACAATATGCGCGGTCGCGTTGACGATCGGCTTGCCCGTGCTCAGGGTCTGCCGCAGGGCGCAGGCACTTTCGCAGATACTGGCCCGGAACACCTCGCAACAGGGACGGCCCAGGGCGTCCCGGCGGGGAACGCCGGTGATCCGTTCGGCGGCCTTGTTGAACGCCGTGATCCGCCAATCCAGATTGACCGTGAAGACCCCTTCATTGATCGAGTCGAGGATAACGTCTTGCGATTGATCTGCTTTCATGCCCTGCATCTCCCGGTAGCCAAAATCAATGCTCTCTGTTCCATTATAATCGGAATAATGCATAATGCAATCTATAAATATATATGTATTGCATTATGCAACTCTGTTGGCGTATCGATAAAGATATTTAACTTATTGTCACAATACATCTTACAACAATAACCACTGTTCTGGAACGATTGGCATGATTCTTGAGACATGTTCGGTTGATGAAAGTGGCGATACCCCAATGGCAGGGACGCGTGTCCCCGGTATTCGATGTGGCGGCCAGGTTGCTGCTGGTCGAGATGCAGGACGGCCGGGAAGCCTGGCGCGGCGAATACCCCCTGACCATCGACAACCCCATGGAGCGGGCCAGGTGGCTCGGGCGGCTCGGGGCGGATGCCCTGATCTGCGGAGCGATTTCCCGGCCGCTGGAGATGGCCTTGTCCGCCGAGGGTGTGCGGGTCATCGCCCAGGTCTGCGGCCAGGTGGATGAGGTATTGGCGGCCTTCGCCGAAGGGCGACTTGACCACCAATCCTTTCTGATGCCGGGATGTTGCGGCCGCCGCCGGCGCTTCCGGGCTGGTTGTCACGGTGGTCGAAGGAATGCGAACAAGCCTGGAGGCCAGTCATGAAAGTGGCGATTACCGCCCACGGACCGAACCTGACCGACGAAATCGATCCGCGTTTCGACCGGGCGAAATTTCTGGTGGTGGTGGATACCGAAACCGAACAGTGTACGGCCTATGGCAACATACGATGTCTCGGGAGCCCTCAAGACACTGTAAAAATGGCCGCGCAAAGAATCAGACAGTTGGGTATCGATACGGTTCTGACCGGGAAGGTCGGGGACGAGGTTCTGGCGGCCTTGCATGCGGAAAACATCCGGGTCAGAACCGTGAGTTCCGGCCAGATCAAAGAAGCATTGAATGCGTACCAGGCGGATCCGAATGTTCCGGACCGCGGACAACATAACGAGATGTATTACTGGATATAGGTTTCAGGAAGAAGTACCTGGTACTTCAACACGATGAAAAGGAGGAAATGATCATGCCAGCAGGCGATGGAACCGGACCGATGGGGATGGGCCCCATGACGGGCCGAGCGATGGGTTACTGTGCCGGTTATCCGGTGCCGGGCTTCATGAATGGAGGGCCGGGGCGTGGGATGGGCTGGGGCCGTGGCGGTGGACGAGGACGGGGCTGGCGGCATGGGTATTATATGACAGGCCAGCCGCTCTGGGCTCGACAAGGCTGGTGGCCTAACCCGAATTACGCCGCGACCGGCTTCGGCCCCGCGCCGCAACAGGAAACCGAGGCCCTCAAAACCCAAGCGGAACAGATGGAACGGGCCTTGGACGAAATCCGCAAGCGGATTTCCGAACTTGAAACATCGCAGGTCAAGGAGAACTGATATGCCCGGGGGCCGAGGTGCAGGACGAGGTCAAGGGGGTGGTGGTGGACAAGGTGGTGGCCGAGGCCGCGGCGGTGGGGGGCGAGGTGGAGGTGGTGGAGGACGCGGCATGGGTCGCGGACAAGGTGGCCAAGGCCGCCGATGGATGCAGGAGCCGATCAACGATCGACCTTCACCCCCGCCGTCGGTTTCGCCTCCGGGATCGCCGGGTACCGGAGAACTTGAGGGTCTGCGGCAACAGGCCGACGCCCTCGAACGAGAGCTGACCTCGCTTCGTTCGCGTATGGCCGAACTCGATGCGCAACCGTCGGGGCAGATTGCCATCATTGACGAAGCGTTGTGTACGCTTTGCGGCGTCTGCGTCTCCGTCTGCCCGACCGGGGCGATTACGATGGAGGATGCCGTCCGGGTCGATCCCCCCAAATGTACGGGCTGCGCAATCTGCGTTCGCGAATGCCCCAGTGAGGCCATTCATTTGGGGCCGGTTGCTTCCTAGCCGCGCCTCCGGCAAATGCCTATGGTTATAATTGTCGGGGGGCTGACGGAGCGTACCCGGGAAAGCTGAATAACCCGAATGCGGACTTACTTTGAGTGTATACCTTGTTTTGTGCGGCAGACGCTGGATGCGGCCCGGCGGGTGACCGAAGACCCCGCGATCCATGAACGCCTGCTCCGGGAAACCTTGCGTTTGGCGGCCGAGATGCCGTTCGATAAACCGCCGCCCTGGATGGGCCAGAGGATTCACCGCCGGCTCCGCGAACTGACGGGTCAGGCGGACCCATACCGGCAGGCCAAGCAGGAGGCCAACGCCCATGCTTTGGAATTGTATCCCGGTCTGAAACGGGAAATCGAAGCGTCCGCGAACCCCTTTTGTGCCGCCGTCCGCATGGCTATCGCCGGAAACATCATTGATCTTGGGGCCAAGAGTCATCTGGCCGACGACGAGATTCATGCCGCGATCGAGCACGCTGTCGACAGCCCGATCGATGAGATGGCGGTCAACGCCTTGCACCGGCGCATCCAAGAGGCAGGGGATATTCTCTATCTGGCGGATAACGCCGGAGAAATTGTCTTCGATCGGTTGCTGATTGAACAAATGTCGCTGGAACGCGTCACCGTCGTGGTCAAGGGCGCACCGATAATCAACGACGCGACCCGAGCGGATGCCGAGGCTGCCGGCCTTTGTGAGTTGGTTCAGGTGATCGATAACGGCAGCGACGTACCAGGCACGATTCTCGAGATGTGTTCCGCCGAGTTCCGCCAGCGTTTCGAACAGGCCGATCTGATTATCGCCAAAGGCCAGGGTAATTATGAAACGCTGTCGGAGGCCGACGACCGCATCGTTTTCCTGCTCAAGGTCAAATGCCCGATCATTGCTCGCGATATCGGCATCGAGGTCGGCCAACTGGCCATCCGGACAAGCGATTCGTCGGATGATCCCCAAGGGCATACCCGACTGAATGCAAACGCGGAAAGATAAGTATTGTAATCCGGGTCGGTCTGTTAACGACCCGGCCAATCAGACAGGGATGCAAGGCATGAAAATCGCGGTGGCCAGCGGCAAGGGCGGGACGGGCAAGACCACGGTGGCCACCAATCTCGCCTGGGTGGCCTCGGATCGTGGACACGGCGTGGCTTACCTCGATTGCGACGTGGAGGAACCCAACGGCCATCTCTTTCTCAATCCGCGAATCAGCGTCAGCGAGCCGGCCACCCGCCTGGTGCCGGAGGTGGACGAAGCGAAATGCACCTATTGCGGCCGATGCGGTGAAATCTGCCAGTTCAGCGCCATTGTATGCCTTGGACGCGCGATCGTGGTCAATCCGGATATGTGCCATGCCTGCGGGGGTTGCAAGCTGGTCTGCCCGACCGGCGCGATCACCGAAGTCCCGCGCGAAATGGGCAGGATCGATCGCGGGGACGCCGCAAAAGTTCAGTTCGTCCGCGGCTTGCTGAATGTCGGTGAAGCCATGAGCCCTCCGTTGATCCGGAAGGTGCTCGCGGCCGCCCCGCACACCGATCTGGTCCTGATCGACGCCCCTCCGGGAACGTCCTGCCCGGTGATCGCGAGCTTGCGGGGGTCGGACTATGTGCTGCTGGTGACGGAGCCGACGCCGTTCGGACTGCACGATCTGAAACTGGCCGTCGATATGGTCCGGGCCCTCAAACTTCCCTTCGGCGTGGTCATCAATCGGGCGGACTCGGGTGATGAGCGCACCAGAGCGTACTGTGCCAGCAACCGGATCCCCATCCTCCTGGAAATTCCCGACGATCGGCGGGTGGCCGAAGCCTATTCGCGCGGCGAACTTGCCTGTGTCGGCATGGACGAATATCGAGAAGCATTCGCGAATTTATTGAACCGAATCCTGGAAGTCGCACAATCACCGCGGCAGACGGGCATGGGCGCTTGAAAGGACAGCGGATGAAGGAACTGGTCATCATCAGCGGCAAGGGCGGGTCGGGCAAGACGAGCGTGGCGGCCTCGTTCGCCGTGCTGGCCCAACCGGCCGTCATCGCCGATTGCGACGTGGATGCGGCGGATCTGCATCTGCTTATGTCGCCCCGGATCAACGAACGCCATGAGTTCCATAGCGGCCACGAGGCCGTCATCCGCCAGGAGGACTGCATCGGTTGCGGGGCTTGTCTGGCTCATTGTCGATTCGAAGCGGTCGTACGCATGCCGACGACGTTCGGCTCGAATAGCGTCTGCAAGGATTGCGAATTCTGCGTGCGTTCCTGCCCGGTCAGAGTGAACGAGATGATCCGGGCCATGAGGGAATCCTCCGGTTATCAAGGAGATGAGGCGGCCTTTTATATCGATCCCGTCGCTTGCGAAGGGTGCGGGGTTTGCGTGCAGTTCTGCCCGGTGCAGGCCATCGATTTCCCCGAATGTCTTTGCGGTGAATGGATGGTCTCGGATACCCGCTGTGGCCCGATGGTCCATGCCCGGCTGGGTATCGCCGCCGAAAATTCCGGCAAGCTGGTCTGCACCGTTCGTCGCGAGGCCCGGCGGATCGCCGAGGAGCGAAATCACGAGCTGATTATCGTGGACGGGCCGCCGGGCATCGGTTGCCCGGTCATCGCTTCCATCACCGGTTCCGATCTCGTCCTGGCGGTGACCGAGCCGACGCCGAGCGGCGAACACGATCTCAAGCGTGTCGTACAGTTGGCCCGCCACTTCGGTATACCTATGGCGGTCTGTATCAATAAGTGGGATATCAACGAAGACATGTCCGCACGCATCGAGACGTTCTGCAACGAGCAATCCATTCCGCTGGCCGGGAAAATCCGTTATGACCAGGCCCTTACCCGTAGCCAGATACAGGGTCAGGCGGTGGTGGAAGCCGAGAAACACGGCGCCGCGGCCGACCTCCGAAACCTCTGGGCTGCGATCAGCGCCACTTTGCTGCAATTTTCAAACCACGCGGCCTGATCGTGGGATCAACGGGCCGGGCGGGAACGGTGTTTGGTCACGATGTCCCGCACTTCGTCCATATCGAAATCGTACTGACGGCCCAGCCGCCCGAGGCGCTCGCCGTCGGCGACGTTCTCGGGTAATCCAAGCTCGGATTTCAGAATGGCGACGGGCACGCCGGTGGCGGCCTCGACTTCCGCGAGAGTCATCGAACCCTGAACCAAGGAATGCCCGCCTCCCCGATCCCGTCCGCGCTCGTCCTGCAAATGGTCTGAATCGATGGGCCGCACATGTTCTTCAACATCCTCCGACGATGCGACTTCCCGCACCGTGGTCCCGGCGTACCAGGTAAACCCTCCAAAGATAACGATGAGAATAACGAGAAACGCGACCCCGTAAGCATTGCGTTTGGCCGGGCTGGGCGAACCCGCCGCTTCGGCCCCCCGCAGCAGACGATAGGACACGGTGCAGACCCACGACCAGTGCAGGGCGACGTGAACGACCAGCAGGACGCCGAGCACGACCGACGCCCAGAAATGCACGTCACCCCAGTCGTGGCGCCCCAACCCCCATAGCACGAAGCCGCGCCCGCCGCGCCCTCCACCGGTCCCCGGCGGAAGGACGAAACGGATCACCAACCCCGTGGCGACCATGACGAGGATCGCCAGCAAAGTCGCGAAATCCACCAGATAATTCAGCGTGTTACGCCGCATCAGCGTACCCTCCGAAAAAGGGACGCCGTGACTCGCGAGAGATCAGGATAGAGACCGGACGGCGCGTGTCTGAGTACGCTTATCCGCCAACAGCCGCGGCCGCCTCGGGCAACGCGGGAATCATGCCGAGCATGAATACCATGGCGAAAATACCTACGGTCTCGACGACGCCCATGGCGATAATCACGAAAGCAAAGCCTTTGCCCTCGCCCTCGCTGAGCGCTCGGATACCTGCCGCTCCGACCAAACCCTGCATCCAGGCCGAGAACATTTCTCCCAGTCCGGTAGCGAGCCCGATCCCCAGCATCAACCCGGCATTTGTCACCGCCAACTCCGGATGTTCGAACACACTATGCATCCGGTTCATGACAATCATGGCGTACAGGGTCTGGCTGATGGGCATGCCCAGAAGAATGATGTAGGTGAAACTCAGGGTTTTGCCCGCCCTGCTTTCACGGGCCCAGGCCCCGGCCGCCGCTTGACCGGCCATGCCGATGCCGATGGCACTGCCCAAGGCCGCCAGCCCCAGGGCCAGTACGTCGCCCATTTGACCCAGGTACTGCCAGAAATTGTCCGCGGCGGCCAACAGCGTGACCCCGCCCAAAGCCCCGGTCCCAAACAATGCGCCTTCAACCAACATCATCAATGCTCCTGTGTAGTTTGCTCGAGGAAGGGCTTGTACGGATGCCCCGTCCATTGCATTCCCAGATTATTAGAGAACTCCAGCATATTCAGACGAACGCCATGTGCGAACAACGCGATCATCACGAGCCCGAGATTCAACGCATGTCCCAAAACGAGTACCAAGACCGTCAACACCCAATGCGGCATATCGAAGGCCATCTCGTTAAAATTCATGGCCAATACCGTACTGGCCAGCCCGACGGCCATAAGCCGCACATAGCTGATCACGTCGGAAAACGCCGAGAGGATCGATAAAGGCATGTCCGCCAGGCCGACGCCGAGGGCATGAAATACGCGCCGCGAGGGTTGCCGAAAGACTACCGCAAGTGCGGCTCCCACTAGCAACAGGTAAGGCCACGGCGTGCCCCAGTTGAACGGGGACTTGATCACGAAATTCTGCACTACGCCGAACATGCCCCAGATAATCAAAGCCCACCCGACCTTGTTCAGGAAACGCAGGTCGGGGAACAGCCGAACCGCATGCCACAAATGGGCCAGGCAAAGGTGGATAGCTCCCAGGATAAAGCTGATCCGCATCAGCAGGATACGGGAGCCTTCGCTCAAATTGACCTCAATTAGCGGTGTGTACCAGGTGTGTCCGAAGAAGCTGCCACATAACAAGCCCCAGACGACCGAGGCCGCCCCCACGACCATTACCAGGTGGATCAGGCTCTGGCCCAGGGCCGCACAGGCCTTCCGGTACATCAGGAACGGGCCAACGAGAAACACCAGGCCGTACCCGCCGTCGCTGGTCAGCATCGCGGCGAACAGCGGCAGGGCAATCATGAAGGCTATGGAAACGTCGAATTCACGATACCCGGCGACGGTTCCCAGAATGTCGAATAGACCGGCGATCGGCCGGGCCAGACGCGGATAACGGATCAGGGTCGGGGGCTGCTCGTCCGGGGCGGGTTCCACCAAACGCATCGCGCTGGGAATATCCGCCTCGGCCAACTTCGTTTCCAGAGTAGGGGCTATGTCCGCGGGCACCCAGCCCTGCAGGGCGAAAAGATGATCGTCGCCAACCCCCCCCCGCAAGGCCGCCTCGTACTCCGCCTGATGGGTCAGACGGACCACATCTTGTTGCATCCGGGCTTGGAGATAGGCCAGTTGCCTAAGCCGCTGGGCGTCCTTCTCCAAGGTGGCCTGACATTCGTGAGCCTCGGCTCGAATGCGGTCAACCCCGCGTCGCGGAGGCATGATCTCCTCGCTGCCCTCGGGCACTTCGGGCGCTCCCGAGCGAACCACGATGGCCGTCAACACTCGTTTGCCCGGCCAGGACCACAACTCCTGCACCACATCCGCCCGCACCTGACCCAAGTTCCGGCTCGGCACGGCGAAAAAACGCACTTCAAGACCCACCTCGCGCAGTCGGGCAAGCTGATCGGCCTCCACGTTGCCCCACATGCTTGCCTCTTCCAGCTCGCGATGAAGCTGGGAGAGACGGT
>JAAYCU010000254.1 GCA_012729595.1 Phycisphaerales bacterium | reverse complement strand
CGCCAAAACAATGGCAATCCCCCCCCCCATCGGCACCGGGGCAACATGAGTCTTATGTCCAGTGCCACCCATCGGCCGGTCAACAAATCCAAGCCGCAAAGCCCACCGTCTTAGTAAAGGAGTCAGTGTGACACTGATGGCTAAAGCAGCGACGAACGACACCCCCCCCATAATAAGGGCCGCTTTGGACATCACTCCCCTACCCCCTGCCGTACGGCAGCTTCGTTCGACCGAGTGTTCAGCTTATTTTTGTAACTGTCACGAACCTGCTCGAAAAAACCATGGTAGCGAATATCGGCATAATCCGGATAGGTCCAGGGCCACGGCGTCCATCGCCCATTTTCGTAGTGCAAGGTACTCTCCGCATAAATCCCATCGCGAAGATAAATCCGATGCCCGTAATCCTTGGTGGTCGCCAGAACCAGCTTGCTCAGCGTCACATAACCGGGATCGATATTCACCCTCCGTTGCTCCGGCGGTAATGCCAGATCCAGGCATATACGTTCCTCAAGCTGGTTACTGAGGGTTTTGACCGCCGCCAACTCCTGCGGATTAATCAGCCGTGCGAAGGAAACGAACTGCCGAAGTAAGCCCTCGCCCATCTCCAAATTGTAATAGTCGGTGGTATCGAAAGGCCAACAGTCGCTGACCGCCTCGACCGGCCCGGCATAATCGCCAAAGAGGCGAATAGCCCGCCGCATCAGATCGGTATCGTTGGATATCAGGCCGGCGATCAGGTTCACCGGTCGGGCTGGTCGTATCGTTCCCATGGCCAACAGTGTATCGACGAACGCGGCTAAATCAATGGAGCCGTGTTCTCGATACAGCCACACTGCCCAGGAATCAAAGCGTAACACGGAGCCTATACCATACATAGCAAGTCTATTCTGCTCGTTGCTCGGCTCGGCCACCGCTATATGCCTCGGCGAAACTTTCACGCAATCCTCCGGCTCGCCACACATAACCGCCTGCGAGACGGTATTGGATCGGCTCGGACATATTGAACCTGAAATCCATCATACCGTTCCGGAGGTTCCGCACCGGAGCGCAGCCATGGACGACATTCATGAGGAGGTTCTGGATGCCGATGATTGTCGTCTGTATCGTATACAGCAGGGCCGGGGCGTGCCGCTTGTACTTGTTCACGGCGGCCCTGGTGCCACCCATCATTCCTTTCGGGTCACGTTCCCCAGTGACAAGGAGTTCGCCACCCTAATCTATTACGATCAACATGGACAAGGTGATGCCGATTACGAACCCGGCGCTGTTTATACCGTGGGCCAGGCGGCCAGCAACCTCGATAACCTGCGTCAAGCTCTGCGCATCGAGCGATGGATCGTGCTCGGAGACGGTTATGGTTGGCTGCTTGCCCAGGTCTACGCCGTCAAATACCCCAATCATATGGCAGGCCTGGTCTTAGTATGCCCCACGCCTGCCATCCCCAGTTCGATCACCGATGCACGGCCGTGCCCCCTGCTGACTGCCGCAGAACAAGAGCGTATCGATTCGATCAGTAAGATGCCTATTACACTTTCATGGGAAATGACGTATGCACATCGAGTATCTGTTAAAATTTATTTTCTCAGTAGTGTCGGTGGCGCCCTGGACAGTTAAAACGGGCGTCGCCTTCAAAGAAAGCGACGCCCGTTATCACCATATTCGATGGCCGGAACCGAATGTTCGGATTTGGCAATCAAACTCGGTCCGTCCTGTGCCTAGCCTTCGGCCAGGATTTCCTTCATGGTTACCCAGCGCTCCTCGTAAACCGCCTTGCGGACCAGCAAGCCGGTGAGGGTGGCCATCCTTCCGTTTTCCACGCCGCTGACGGCCGGCGTACCTTCCCTGGTGGCACGTAGGAACGACAGTAGCGCATCCTGATCCGGATTGTTGTCGTATTTGAAGTTCATAATTTCGCCGCTTTCGCGAGGATAATACTTACCGGCGCTTAGGTCCAAACCTCCCTTGGGGCCCATTACTCGCTCAAAGATTCCGCTGAATATCCCTTCTTGTTCCGTTTTGGGCATCAGCCAATTGTGCTCGAAATCAAGAATGAAACCACCCGGATATTTAATGATCGAATTGTATATGTCGGTTACGTCCCGTTCAGGATCGACATCCTTGAACAGTCCCGTATGTCCCGCCCCTGAAGCAGATTCGGGAAGGGCATTGGCAACCCAATTGAAAACATCCCAAGTATGACAGGCCTGTTCAAGCATCCAATCCCCGCTGAATTTACGGCGTCCGAACCATATCTGCGTACCTTCGCCAGGGAGACCAAGGGGCCCCCAAGCGTTGTTCCAGGCCCCATAGCCGGCAATAGTCTCCCCAATCACCCCGTCCCTTAAATGTTGAATACCTTCTTGGTATTTCCTGCATGCCCGCCTCTGGAACCCGATCCAGGCCACGGTATGTGGATTACGCTGTTGGGCCGCCACTAGAGCGTCGGCCTCCTTAACCGTGACACACATTGGTTTCTCACCGTAATAATGCTTGCCAGCTGCAAAAGCGGCCAAGTACATTTCGGCGTGCAGGTGACATGGAACGGCGATAAGCAGCGCATGTATATCTTCCCGGCCCATAATCTTGTCTTTCCAGTCATCAGCCCCCTCGTATGCATCAGGGGCCTTGCCGGTCGCGTCCTTGATATTCTGCACGGTCCTTTCAAGATGGGGCTTATACGGATCAGCCACGGCTTTGACATCTACCTCAATCTCTTTTTGTTTCAGCAACTGAGACATCAGATACGTGGCACGTCCCCCGGCACCGATCATCCCGACGTTGATTACCTTGCCGGTCATCTTCGGCTTGGGGCCTTGCACAACTCGTAATTTGCCGCCAGCTTGCTCGGCGGCGCAACTTCCCAAGGTCGCCAGGCCCGCAATTGCCGCGGTCTTCGTCGAGCGGGCCAGAAAATCACGCCTCGAACTGGATTGTTCCTCAACCATGTCTTTGACTCCTTATGCGTTATGCGATACATCCCTTGGCTGTTCCACATTTATGTCCTTGCGGGATCCCCCACCCGCCCGTTTCAAGGTTGGGACTCCTGTCCATCGTCAACCGTACCACTGACATACCTATACGGACTTAGTTACCGTTCATTGTTTAACCGATGAAGAGTTTCCTAGCAAGGGCGCAACAAAGTCTGGACAGATTGACAGGTTCAATTATGACCCATCCAGAATACCTATTCCGTTATTATCGTATGGGACGTTACGCTCGCAGATGCCAGTGGTGTATCAGGGCAATCATGGGCTAACCGGACAATATTGAACCACACCGGTATCTAAAATGAGCAAAGATCAAAGATACAGCAGTCCTAACCCCGACCAACGGAATCAATGCGATTCTTTCCGGGCATCCGAGTGGATTGCGCACGTCATCCTCCGGGTCAGTATTGGACTTCCCTCATTGCTCCCTACTGATGAGTGACGGCCTTTTGGCAGGCATGCATTTCTATTTGATTTTCACCTTGGCGAGATAAATGTTGGACTTGCCTTCATGTGAAGAATAATAACTTACCCATAACATCTCTTCGTGCCACGCAAAACCTGGATAGCTGCTGTCACCATCCGACGGCAAAACTAGGAATTCTCTAAGGGTTGCAGCATCGGGATCAACCCAGGCAAGCGAGGTCCGCTGAGGGTAATAAAACCTTCCTCCAGCCACCAGCCGCCCGCAAGGCAACTTGATCAAGTTTGGCCCGCCGACGGATATTCCCGTGTTTTTCCACCTCCACTCCTTATAAGGCGGTCGCGAGCTTCCAATCATGGCTCCTCCTACCCTGGTAAGGCAATATGCAGTGCCATCGTCCATAAAAACCAGCGCGGTCTCACTTGGTTTTCGATACCCTTTCATGGCAGGGTGTGCATTATCCACAATGGTTTTAACATATGTTTCGAACACCTGCCCATCGGAGCTCTTGTACAGACGTAAGCTTCCCAGTTGGGTATGTTCCCCTTTAGCGATTATATAGGCATTCCCTTCGTGCCAGGTAGCGCGCCAGAGCCAGAAATCCGGATCGCCGATGTCGTGCCGGTCGCCCCAGTTTACTCCATCATTGGATAACCAGCTCAAACTGACCGATTTCATGCCGCCAGGAGCTTTTCCAGGCGGCGGAGTACCGGACGTTCATGACTGACTTTGACCACATCGTTCACCGCCTCTCGCCAGACCGCGCGTTGCAGGTCGGCT
>JAAYCU010000253.1 GCA_012729595.1 Phycisphaerales bacterium | reverse complement strand
CCGACATCGACTCGATGAATGATGAGTTTACCGAGGAGTATCTGGAGGACAAACGCAATCCGCGCTGGGTCGCCAAGCCGACGGTCGCCTACCTATGGGCACGGACGGTGACGTGCAAGAACTGCCGCGCGACGGTGCCATTGCTCAAGACTCGGTGGTTATGTAAGAAGGCCAGCAGGCGTGTTTTGCTGACGATGGAGCCGAACGCAGATCGGACTGGCGTCGTGTTTGGGGTTGAGAACAACATACCTGTCAAGGGCGGCAACGCGGCCCAAAAACGCGAGCATGACAAACGCGAGGGCGGTGGCACGATGTCCCGCGCGGGGGCGATTTGTCCGTGCTGTAAGACAATAATGACGGTCCAGGACATACAGGTCGAAGCAACCGCAAATCGTTGGGGCGACACGCTGATCGCTACGGTAGTTGATGGCCAAAAGGGAAAGGAGTATCGATCTGCCACTTCCGTGGAAGTGACAGCGGCACTTGAGGCGTCGGAGCGGGAACGCTCGATGGCGTTGCCGTTCGGATCGCTCAATGAGCCGATTGATCCCGCCCGTCCATCACCAAATGCCCGTGGTATGTCTGGATTGACGCGATATGGCATCGATACGTTCCAAAAGGTTTTCAATACTCGCCAGCGCGTAGCGCTTTCGACGTTCACTCTACTCACGAGTCGTCTTGAGGCTGACCTCGCGAAGGAATGCCCGAGCGACTGGGCTGCTGCCATTCGGCATGAACTCGCCTTGGCCATTGATCGAGTCGCGGATCGTAATAGCACGCTTTGTCACTGGGACAGCGGATACCAGAAAATCGCAGGTACATTTCAGCGATATGCACTTCGTGTCAACTGGGATTACTGCGAGGTCAATCCATTTGCCGAAACAACGGGGAACTACTACAGCGCAGTTGAGTGGATTGCGAACGTCGTTCAGCACGTCCTTCAGCTCAACTCGTCGGCGCCGATGCCCAGAGCATATCGGACGTCTGCCACACAGCTCGTGGGCTGCGACGGTCAATTCGATCTCATTTTGACCGACCCACCGTATTACGATGCCATTCCATATGCGGACGTGAGTGACTTTTTCTATGTTTGGCTCCGTCGCGCAGTGGGTGGGAGCTTCCCCGATGAATTCTCAACGGCACTGGTCGCGAAGGACGAGGAACTAGTTCAGCACGCAGGGCGGTTTGGCGGCGACAATCGCAGGGCTAAGCAATTCTACGAAGACGGCATGGCATTGGCGTTTAGCGCGGCAAGAGAAAAGCTGAGAGACGATGGGCTGTTCGTAGTAGTATTTGCGCACAAACATCCGGATGCATGGGAGACCCTGGCGTCATCCATGATCCGCTCTGGGTTCATGGTCGACGCAAGCTGGCCGATTGAGACCGAGATGCCGAACAAGGCCGCTGGTGGCGCCAGGCTTGCCTCCTCCGTCTGGCTCGTCTGCAAGAAGCGCCCCGCCACCGCCCGACCGGGTTGGGACAACAACGTCCTGGAGGAAATGAAGGCCAACATTGCAGTGCGACTTCGGGAGTACTGGGACGCAGGCATTCGCGGCCCGGACTTCGTATGGGCTGCAACCGGCCCGGCGATGGAGGCGTACAGCAAGCACCCCGTGGTACGCAAGGCCAACGAGGCCAACGCGACAATGGGCGTGGGCGAGTTTCTCAACCACGTCCGCCGGATGGTCGTGGACTATGTCGTCGGCCAGGTCTTGACCGGCGAGCAGGGATCGGACCTGGCCGCCGCCGACCGGTTGGACGAGGTGACGGCCTACTACCTG
>JAAYCU010000252.1 GCA_012729595.1 Phycisphaerales bacterium | reverse complement strand
TGTAAGCTGCCGCTATTTAACGTGTAAACAGCGGTTCACTCTTTGCACGGCCATGACCGTCGTACCACACATATTGATAAGTGTCCCCTTTGACCATTATTTGGAAATTGCCAGGCGAATCTTCTTCAATAATAGGGCCACCCGTGAACCAATTGGTAAACGGTGTGTCGTATTTTCGAAAAGATTCACGCATCGGAGAGTTCTCGGAATGAGCAAGGAATTCCACGCGTTGCCGTAACCACGTTATGGTCAAATCATCTTTCGCGGCAGGCTGCTCTGATTTGAGACGGTTGGCCATTTCGCGATGCCAGAGTTCGTTAAAGATGAATGGTGCCGTAGCCAGTTGAACATCAACTTTCGGCCATGCGTAGTAAGTTACTATTGCCATGAAACAAGATAGCGAAACTGTGACAAGGAACCTATGGACTGCCTTGCGGTGGGTGATTCGCCGCATCCTGATTAGAGTCAGGAGAACAAGTCCGATGGCGCAGAAAATCGTAACGAGTATATTTAGCAATATTATGCGAACTGAATGATGACTGTAATATGTTTCGCGAGCCGGTTTGTATGGACGCCATGACACGTAGGCATCTTTTGTCATCTGCTCGGGAGACAAGGTGGCGGATAGCTTTGTAACCACTGGGGCTGTACCCACCATATCCGATAGTTGCGGATGGATGACAGGGATTGCCTCGTCATTGTTAAAAGGGATTCGGCCATAAGCTGCAGAGCTCGCGAGGTACACACAGCGTCGGCATTCCTTGGTCACGAATCCGGGGATTTCAGCGCGTTGCGGGCCGAAAACATAGAGATCGATCGCGCAAGGCCCTTCGTGAGTCCCCGTCAGTCGTAGTGGATATACCGCTTGCTTCGTGGGGAAAGTGAATGCCAGCGGATGAGGGGTGGAAGGTGTGTCGGTATCGTTATCCCGTGTCAGCTTGACGGTCGCAAAGACCCATCCTTTTTGCACATAATCATTCACGATACCTGTCGCGGACTGATCTATGTCGAAACCATTGTGATCGAGCCACGCACGCAAGGCCTCGGGTTGTTTGGACGATACGACGGTGGCCTCATAATCACCAACAATGTGTCGTTTATGAATACGAACGCCTTCGGCAACTCCGCTGTTTGTGGCCACCGTTGTTCCGGACGATCCGAGTGACGGTAAGAGCATAGCGCAAACAATCAATACGAGCATGCAGAACAGAAGGAAATCAAGGCGTTTCGCCAAAATATAAATGGCAGCGAGGAGGGTGGGTATAACGACGAGAAGGTACAGGTGCGGCACGTTATGGATTACCCGGGGGCGCAGGATATGCCTTACAGTCGGAAATAATCCTCTGGTCACGGCGGTTATCTCCGGTATCGCGGGCAGAGGCACCACCCAAGCAAACTCCGTACCGGGACCAATGAAGCGCGTTTCGATGACGAGGCGTTGCGTTTTGTCGGCATAATGGATCAGGGCTTGTTGGTCGGGTATTGTTATCCGGGCCGTCGCGTTAGGCGCCAATATCTTGCCGTCGCCACGGACGATGGTTTCACCACTGGCTAGAAACATCATCGACAGGAAAACGAACCGAACGGTCCCAGGATCAAATCTACGATACACCATGCATGATATTCCGTACATGTCATGCTATCGAACAAGATGATACGATATCGTAAATTATTTACATAATCGGGCACCTGTCAATCCGATAGGAAAGTATGTCGGCCCTGCTGGCGGACGATCCATGCGTTTTTGAAAGTGCCCTTGATCCAGCGGGGGAAGGAAAAGCCGATGGGCATCAGTTTGGGCAACTGAAAATCCTCCACGCGAAAATCCCGCAGGTCGCCCCCGACTAATTCGATATGTTCGAGGTGGGAGGTGCCCACTTCCAGTTCGCGAGCCGCTTGCAGGGTACGTAGTGTGGACGGTTTGACGCCGATGATTTCAGCCGCGATTCGCTCGGTCGCGGGTCCGTCGGTTGAGGCCATGATCAGATTCATCGGTTTGGGCGTGCCCTTGATCGGACCGAGACCCTCCATGGCCACCACTGCGTCGATTATGTTGATGACCGGTCGGAGCATTTCGAAAGTCTCCACCAGCATGCGGGCGAAATAGTTTTCGTACCCGCCGATCTTGACGTGCCAGAGGGCCTTACGCCGCCCGTTGACACAGCCGAACATGTTCTTGATCGCCACGCTCATGACTAGTTGGCGATGGGCCTTGAATTTCGGTAGGTTGACAATGGCGTCGGCCTCCAGGGCGGCTGCGTCGACGGTCAGGCGGGTGAACACCTTTCCGCGAGGATTGTCAGCCTTAACCGGTTGATTGAATTCGACGACCGGTACCCCCAGGCGGTTCAACTCATCAAGAATCCCCAGTTGCCGCAGATTGCCGGGCAGCGAGCCCCACCCCGGGGAGTCGCCAACGAAGGGGTGGGTGCCGGCATCGAGTAACTGGCGACAGACTTCAAGGATGACTGCCGGGTGGGTTTGCACGGGAATACTAGGTGGCGCAGCGCTGAGACAATTGGGTTTGACCAGCACGCGGTCTCCGCGGCGAACAAGTTTGTCCCAACCGCCGTTGGCCTGGACCACGGCATGGATAGCTTCCTGAATTACCTGAGGCTCGTAGGATGACGCCCGAGCCAGAGCGACGACAGCCTTGGGAAACGACATATAAGCCCCTATTCGTTATTCAACATCGTGTACCGTGACGGGGGCGGGTTTGACCATCCTAAGGGATTAGCGACCACCGTTTCCTCCCGATCAAGATATCATAGCGGTTCCCCCGTTAGAAAGCACATTAATCAAGGTTGACGGCATTGACGCTTTGGCAGGTATTTGCGGATAGCGTATTCAAGCAATATATCTGCCCTTGTTATGCATAACAGTCATGTCATGTCACACAAACAACACAAGGCCGGGGACCAGGCTTGGAAGACGTACAGCAGGATCAGGCTGACGGGGTTATACTATTTTGGTCTGGCCGCATATTATGGCCGCAACCGCTTGGACCAACTATTGTCTGCCCCGGTGCTTTGCCCGGCGAGTAAGTACCCGAAAACATAGGCTACCGAAAAACCGATAGGCACATACCATGGCCAGGCGAGGGTGATGATTTTCGGGGAAGCTTCGGAGGCCAGATCCATCCAGTAACCATGATGGCTCAGATACAGCATAGCGCCCAGACCAACCAGCAGATAAAGCGTCTGCCGCAACGTCATCCAGAGGGTTACACGTTCCCGCAAATTAGCAATCGACCAGATCGCCAACAACACGATAGCCCCGATCCAGCAGATCGTCCGGGCCCACGGCTCGTGCCAGGCGACGGCGAAAACGGCCAAGACGGAAAGCGGCGCCGAGTACAGAAAGCCCTTGCCGTCGATCTGGAGCGGCAGAAACGCAAGTAGAAAGCCGGCCAGCAGTGCTCCGCCGGTGTAGCCGGCCATCGAAAGGGCCAGGTTCAGGATCGCGGGATACTTGCCGCTGGCCGCGTCGGCCACGAAAGCCATCAGACACAATATGACCCCCCAGAACACAACCAGTATGCGTGAAATGCGTACTATCCGCCGCGCCTCCGTTTCCTCATCTGCTCCCTCTGTTCGACGTCGCAGAGGCAGATAAAAAGCCGAAAGGGTGGTCTGACTCAGGGCGGCCAGAATCGAGTCCATGCTCGAGATGGCCGCCGCGAATATCCCCGCGATGAGCAGCCCGGTGACGCCTTGCGGTAAGACCTGAATGATGAAGAGGGGAAAGATGCGGTCGGTTTTTTCCGCCACCAGGGCGGCCGCGTCGGCCTCCAGCGGGAAATGATGATAATAAACATACAACCCGACCCCGACGAGCATCATGACGATACTGATAAACTGGCCCAGGCAACTGAACAGCACCGCCTTGCGGGCCTGGACCGCTCCCCGGCAGCAGAACACCCGCTGGGCCATCATCTGGTCCGTACCGTAAACGCCGACGCACCAGATCGTATAAGCGATGGCGGCCGTCCAGATGGTGTAGGGTTTCGCGGGATCGGTGCTGAAATCAAAAAGCGTGAATTTCCCCCACGGGCCGGATTCATTCGCCTGTAGGCCCATATCCCAAATGGTTTTGACGTTATGGGCGAAACTGCCGGGCAGCTCGGCGACTACATAGGCCAGAGCTATGAATCCGCCGAACAGAAACAGTATAAAAAGCAGCACGTCCGTCCAGATGACCGTGGTAATGCCGCCCAACAATGTCCAGGCGATGGCGATCAACCCGATGGCGAAAACGCACCAGGTCATGGTCTGCGTACCGGTCAGTTCTGCCAGGTGTCCGAACATGCTCGGGCCGACGATCAGGTCGAGAATCATGGCTGTCAGATAAACGCGGGCTCCCTGGGCAAGCAATCCGCCAAGCGTGAACAGGGCGGTGGTCATGCTCCGCACCCGTCCGCCAAGCCGCTCGGCCATATAGTCGTAGGGGCTGTAGATTTCCTGCCGATAGTAAGCCGGCACCAGATAATAGGCGACGATGAAGCGGGCCAGGACGGTGCCGATGAGGCAAAGCTGGAGGTAGGTGAAATTGCCGCCCCTGGAGAAAACGATGGCCGGCACGCCGACGAATGTCACCGCGCTGATTTCCGTGGCGATGATGGACCCGGCGACTGCCGCCCAGGGCAGCTTGCGCCCGCCGAGAAAGAAATCGCGGATGGTGGCCTGCTTGCCGGCCAGCATCCCGCCCAGCAGAGTGGTGAAAACCAGATATCCAATGACGATCAGCCAATCCAGGTCGGTAAAATGGCCGGCTGATATACTGTTCTGATTCGCGATGATAAGGCACAGACCGTCGGCCATGTCGTGACATCCAAACAACAATACAGCGGACTATAGGGACTATTGGGTATGGAGACAACCGTTGTGTGACAGGGTCGGCTTATAGCTTGCGGTCAGAGCTGCCGGTGCGGAGTCTTTCAAGTTCAGTAATGATCTTACCGTCGCGGAAAATCGTGACTGTACCGGTTGACTGACTGACCGTGATGGCCACTGACTGGGAGATGCCGGTAATAGCCGCTGCCGCATGGTGACGGGCTCCGAGTCCCTGGGGTATTCTATAGTCTTCGGGGCTGGCTGTTTTGAGATAGGTGCCAGCCGATTCAATGACCCCGTCACCGCGGATTACGAAAGCACCGTCGATGGCGGCCAGTTCCTTGACGGTTTCGATCAGGTGGGGGTCCAGGATGTTACGCCGCGTGGGCGGATAACCTTGGAAGGGGTTTAGAATCAACTGTCGGGAAAGGGAAAGGACGCGTTCGCTGTCGCCAATGACGAATAATGTGCCCAAGGGCTTGCCTTCGCGGCCTTCGCTGCCAAGAGCGACCGCAATGTCAATCACGCTTTCCAGTACTTCGGGCAGGATGTTCGGGAAGACTTCCTTCGTTCCGTTGGGCATGATGAATAAATCGAATTCCTTGCCGACCTGCATGACCACGATCGTGTCGAGCATGCCGTGAACAGGTAAGCCGGTCAAAGTCACAATCACATCGCCGTTGGCAATCAGATCCCGGGCGGCGGCCAGTAAAAGGGCAATCTTAACCTGGCCCATGCGGGTCAGGGCTACATCCGGAACGCGAACAACGTGCCGGTCGGTGCGGACTTGTTCCTTTGGATCAGGAGGGGATTTGGTAACGAAAAATATCTTCTGTTGAACATGCTCGGGCAGTTCCGGGATGGTGCCCTCTAGTATGACAGCGCTACGTCTTTTTCATTCTTTCCGCCTTACGTCGGCGGCTGGCGTATGATATTTCATTTCGTCGTTGCCAGTAAGCACATCGCTTGGCCACTTCAATAGGGGAACGCCACCAGCG
>JAAYCU010000251.1 GCA_012729595.1 Phycisphaerales bacterium | reverse complement strand
GATTACCGTAATCCTCTCAATATATTGGATGATTATTACCGAAGCCTTTCGGCACGCTTATAGTATGCTCATAACAAGCGTATCGTCAACGAAGCCGCCCACGGGGCTTTTCGGCGATGCGCCTTCGTAGAACCCTTGCATGGCCGCGCCTCCCGCAACTGGATGGCCATGCCGAAATATGATAGAATATCGCTATGAGTATTAACTTCCCTCTTACCTTCCGCCTCCTTATGGCCATGCGCCGGCCCGCGTAGAGCGGGCCGGCCTGAGGCGTTTCCGAGGCGTTCCCTTTATCAACAGATTCATGAGGCGGTTATAGAAGGGGCGATGTTTGGCAAAGTAGGGCGGGCTATTGCCCGCAATCCAACGAACAGAAATGTGAGCATACATGATGAGTGATCATAGATATCTGGTGACCTCCGCATTACCTTATTCCAACGGACGGCTGCACGTCGGGCACATCGCCGGGGCCTATCTGCCGGCGGACACCTATGTTCGATATCTTCGAGCCAATGGCCGCGAGGTGCGGTTCGTCTGCGGCAGCGACGATAACGGCGTGGCCTCGCTGATCTCCGCCCGCAAGGAAGGGCGGACCGTCGAGGAGCTGACCGCCCACTATAACGCTCGCCAGGCGGCCGATTTTGCTGGGTTGGGCATCGCCTTTGACATCTATGGCGGCACGCACCAGCCCGATTGCGTCGAGCTGCACAACCGCATCAGCCAGGACTTCTTCAAGAGTATTTTCGAGAAGGGGCATTTCGTCAAAAAAACGACCAAGCAGCTCTACGACGAGCAAGCCGACCAGTTTCTGCCCGACCGCTACGTTAAGGGCACCTGTTACCACAAGAAGGCCGACGGGACACCCTGTAATTATGACAGCGCGTTCGGCGACCAGTGCGAGGCCTGCGGAGCGGCCATCGACCCCATGCTGCTGATCAACCCGGTCAGCACGATTACCGGTACCACGCCGGTGCCCCGCGAAACCACTCATTGGTACATGCAGTTGTCCCAGTTCGAAGGCCGCCTTCGCCAGTGGCTGGAAAGCAAACGCGAGGCGAGTAAGGGCGAGCCCGCCTGGCGCGAGGCCGTGCTGAACTTCTCGCTCGGCCAGATCAAGCAGGGCCTGCCCGAGCGGGCGATGACCCGCGATCTGGATTGGGGCGTTCCCGTGCCGCTGGACGATCCCGACGCCCAAGGCAAGGTGCTTTACGTCTGGTTCGACGCTCCGATCGGGTACGTCTCCTTCACCGCCCGCCACTGCCAGCAGAATGACGGCGACTGGCAGGCCTTCGCCCGCTGGTGGAAAGACCCCGACTGCCGGATCGTGCATTTTATCGGCGAGGACAACACCGTTTTCCACGCCCTGACCTGGCCGGCCATGCTCATGGCCGAGGGCTCGTCTCAGTTGCCCTGGCAGGTGGTGGCCAACGCTTTCCTCAATATCAAGTTCCCCGGCAAGGAAGAGGAAAAAATCAGTAAAAGCCGCGGGACGGCCATCTGGATCGAGGAGTATCTGAAAACCTTCGACCCCGACCCGCTACGTTATTACCTGACCGCCATCGCTCCGGAGAGCCAGCGGACCGCCTTCGACGTGGATGATTACGTCACCCGCAATAACTCGGAACTGCTTAACGCCTTGGGCAACTTTATCAATCGGACGCTGACCTTCGCGGTACGATATTTCGAGGGCAAGGTTCCGGATGCCGGCCAGCGCGAGGCGGTGGACAATGAACACCTGGCTGCGGTGGCCGCCCAGGCGACGAAAGTCGCCGAGAACATCGAGGCCTTCCGTTTCAAGAACGCCTTGACCGAACTGATGGCCCTGGCCCGGGCGGGTAACGTCTACTTCGATGCCAAGCAGCCGTGGAAACAACGCAAGGATGATATGTCCGCCTGCGGCACCACGATTAACGTCTGCGTCCAGACGGTAAAGGCCCTGGCTACTCTCATGGCCCCGTTCCTGCCGTTCTCGGCCGCTAAGACAGCCGTGATGCTCGGTTTGGATGTCAAGGGCGCAAGTGGGACCGACCCATGCAGCCGGGCTCTGGCCGAGGTCTTGCCCTGGTCCGAAGCCACGCACGAGTTGCCCGCCGGCCACCCCCTCGGGGAGTCGGCCATCCTCTTCAAGAAACTCGACGCCGCCGAACTGTTCGGCGAGAAGTAGGGCGGGTTATCTTCCCGCCGCCGGTGCAGTTCGGCAGGAACCAGCAGGGCGGGTATGCCCCCATCAGAAAAAACGATCATGTATTACGGTACCGGAATCTGTAAGTCCCGGCAGATTTTGCGGATAAGGAATTCGTTGATCTCACGATGTCGGGGAATCGTGGACACTTTTCGAGCCGAACGATTAGCATAGACGCTATGTTTGCCGCCTTCGCGCATAAGCCGGCATCCATTGGTTTCGAGATGTCGGATCAGATCGAGGCGTTTCATGGTCAGGAAATGGCCAGAGATTCGCGAATAACGTCTTGATCGGAAATGGCTTCCTCGGCAAGCAGTCGATTGGCCTCCAGGGTCATTTCGACGGCTTCCTGGAGATTCGCTCGCGTTTCCTCCAGGGTGGCTCCTTGCGTGTTGGCCCCGGGCAACTCTTCAACAAAACCGATATACCCTTCGGGTACCTTGCGGAACACGGCGGTCAGGTTGATTTTCATCACGAACCTCCATAGCCCACATGTTACGTTTTATCATTATAATACATAAGGAACCGCGTTGTCCAACGTGCAACCAACATGATGAAGCACGATTCCGTCATGCTGTTCGACGAAACGCAGGGCGGGCTATTTGCCCGCCGCCGGAACTTGCCCGCTATCTGCTTCATCCGCCGGCAAGCCGCGCCGGGCGGGGGGCAATAACGTGAACCCGCAATCCGTGGCGTCCCGTGGCGCCGACGGATGGAACGAAGCCACCTCCCCGCTGTTATCGACCAGGTTTTCGCTGATGGAATAGATGAAGGCCGCATCATCCTTGAGGCTGTACCGTAAAGGCCGGCCGTCAAACGGATCGAGGGGGATGCTGGCCAGGTATTCGGGGACCAGCTTGTCCAGCGTGTCCGGCCATCGCCCATGAGCGATCCGATAACGCTCCAAGGCCATTGCGGTCCTGGCCGCTCGTATTTGGCTCGTGGTCTTCATGTCGAGTACGAATGCGCGGCCAAAATCAGGAACTACCATTTTTGTGATAAGGTATACATCCGGCAACGCCGATACCTCTGCCCCAATCGTGTCGCCGACCCGTGGCCCGGTTGATGGAGCTTGGACGGCCTGTACATATCGATTCCAGAAAACCAATCCCGTCGCCTGGTCATGTAAGAACCCCTTGTATATTCCCCATCGCAAGCCGGTCTTCGCCTCCTGATCAAGCTCATTTGTATAGGCATCGCTTCGCATCCATCGAAATGACTCAACGAAAAGGGCCCTCTCCCCCAGTATCCCCCAGTACAATCGTGAATCCAGATCGGCCGCGGCCAGCATGGCCTCAAGCTTCCTCAAAAGATCCGGTTCCAATATGTCTTGGGCGCAAACCTGTTCGATTATGGAAACAGTCAAGGCATCAACGGCGATTCGGACCAGGGCGGAAATCACGCTGGGCTCGTCCTCCACCAGCCGTCCCAGAGTGAACATGATTTCGATGTCGTCGCGGACATAGGCCATGTCCCCAAGAACTATCCGGTGGATGGTTTCCAGTGATTTGAGCCTTGCCGCCGTACGCACCTGCGATAGATGCGGCAGCAATGTATCCAGAGGATTGGGAGCGATCGTCAAAGGAAATCGCCCGCCCTCATATTCGATGAGCCGGTTGATCTGGGCCAATTCCTCGGACCATCGACGGAGTGCATCTTCGACAAGTTGATCGACTTCCATGGGCCAGTGTCGCCCGAGGTTTGGCAGGTCTCCACTGCCCAAGATAGGCAACTCAGATTTCTCGGTCTCTTTTTTATTACATCCAATTGTGGCCCGAGGTTCACGATCACCATGGCCCCGTTTTCCTCATCCTTCCAGGACCGCCGGGCCAAAGCAATCTCATCGTATGTAACCGGTCCCAGCTTCCGAGCTTCTTCGAGTGACCGATCCAGACGATTTTGCCCCACTAGTCCCAAAACAAGCGAACATTACAGGTTTCTTGGCGTGACGGCGGGCCGAGCCGTGCAGCGCGAGGATTTCCCGTATCGCCCCGTTTCCAGGTCGCCGCCGCATTTCTTCTTGTATACCAATCG
>JAAYCU010000250.1 GCA_012729595.1 Phycisphaerales bacterium | reverse complement strand
GGTTGGCTATTTCTTGAAGGCTTTGCCTTGGGCTCTCCACCTTTATGCCTGCTCCTTCAAGTTGGGCGATTAACTCTTGCGGCGTGCTGCCCAGCACCGGAGCAGCCTGCTCGATGGGGGCTGTGGTTACCGCTCCGACAACGGCGAACATCGGATTGCCATGTCCGGTTCCAGCAGACGGTTCCATGAAAGCGATCGTTATGATTGCCACGATCAGAGAACTAGCCCAGAACAGACGAGTTCGAAAATGGCGTGTCATTGCCTGCCAATGACGGAGCACATGAAGGAATGCAACAAGCACAAAGGCTAATCCAAGCCACTCGTGGGCTTCTTTGACAATCCCGGCTCCGACCTTCAGGAGCAGCATAATTCCGGAGACACCGACCACAACGAATAGCGCAATGGTTGCCGGTGTACTAAGCTCGAACATCAGGTTCCGTTTTGGGGCAGTTTTCACATCATCCGAAACCATGGAGGTTCTCCTTTCAAATATCTTGTGTACGGAATCGACGTTCATGCCTGGCGGCCGATCCCACTGAGAAATAGCGAATGCCTTGAATGCATTGGATATGCCCATTGGTGGGCACTTGATACCGTTCAGCCTGTCGATAACAGAGGCCAAGCAGACGTGCCTGAGCAATAGCATAAAGCGTCCTTGGCCGTCTCTTTCGGGGATGTGCCGGAGTGCCAAATTGATCTGTTCAACGGCAGTGTGCTGCAGGGGCCGCACGATTCCGTTCAGTAACGGCACGAGCCTGTCATGCTCGACCTTCTTTTGCGAATTACCGAAGAGCTTTTTGAATAGATTCATCGGAAACCTCCAGACGCATAACGACCAAGCTAACCAGGTCGCCGCCAGTTAGCGCACCGTCCAATTCCGACCAGATCGGCAACTCTGGTCCAGCAATTGTTATACCCCGTTGGTAACCTGATCGACCAATTGAGCGAACCCGTTCGCGTTAATCGATAAATCGTATTGAACCTCGGATTGTACGTGCAATTGCGGACCAACTTCGGCACCGAGGGCGTTCCAAAAGCGTTCTCGACGACCGTCAGCCCCGTGAATGCAGATCAGATCGACAACGGAACGAAACGCCGATGCATCGCAAGTAATCTTATCGCGCAGGAATTGGCGACCGTTTTTTAAGAAGCGTTTGCGGATGCCAATCATGGATAATCGATCGAAAAGTATTTTTTGATTGCGCATACGATGGAAGCCAATTGAGATCGTCCCGTTGGTGGCACCATTCAGCAAGAATTCGTGGATCGCTTTGCACGCCTTTTGATTTTGATCAAACGACGCCATCCATTTGTCCAGCTTGTCGAACTTCGGTCCGCGCAGATCTTTGGGGAGACTTTGGGCAAACCCTCTATTCGACAGGGCAATGATCTGGGCGGCTTCGGGGCATTCGGCAATGAGGATGACACCCGTTTCTGCGCAAGGGAGTGTAGTGAACAGTTGGAGTGCCTGTTGCATTTCCTTCGGGTAAACACCGTCCCTGAGTTCTGTGACGAACTCGAAGGCCGCCATGTTCAAGTCAGCTGAACGGAGGTGATCGAGAAGTTCAGCGAGCGCGCTTGACATCGTTCGCTCCGAGGGCGATGCGGCTGAAGGGGCATAACTTCTTATTCTACACAAATCTCCATTTACGGACAGCATCGGCCTCTGGAATAACGTTACTATCGGCAAGAGGGCCTGTCAAGCGTTTTTGGGGGGTGATATCTTGACGCGTGGTTGTTATTCGGCGCTGAGCACGCCGAGCGCGGCTTTTGGAGTAGAGGTTGCGGAAGAGCTTGTTGGTGTATTCCAGAGCGTCGATATGACGGAACTCGCGGGTCGCGCCCAGCTCGGTGAAGGCCCGCTCGATCGCCTGGGCCGCCCGCAGGTGCCCGGCGCCCGCCGAGGCCGACAATACCAGAACATTCTTGAACATCGTGGACTCGAATGACAACAAGAACGACCATACCCGCATCCCGTACATGGACTATCTTGATTGAGATACGACCACGCGTCAATCCACCGGTTGAAAAGGTTTAGGATCACGTTGTGCCGGGACGTGCGCTGGGTTGGTTTGTCGGGCTGCCGTCATGCGGCAGCGAGCGGGGCTAATTCTTCCGGGGTGGCGGGTTCCTGATGTACGACGTTCAAGGCGCTATTGATGGCCTCCAAGGAAACTCTGCTCGGGGCGGTAATTTCGATACCAATGGCCCGGCCGTCCGTGGTGTAATCGACTAACAAGCCGTCGGTCTGCCGTTCGGTATGGGCGCTGACATCGCCCGGCCTTCTTGGTAAATAGAGGTAGGCGGCAATAAGCTTGCCATTGCGAAAGGTTACCTCAAGATATCGATGCCTCATCGTCACACCTCATGGCTATTCTGCCGGATAAGCGGTCACCACAACGAGTATCTTTTCCTGAGCGATCGGCTCGACGATAATTTCCCACGATCTTCCATTATGTCGAGTTTCGATTACCCAGCGATCCGGCTCATAATCCTTATGATATCCAAGATCATTCCGATGTCCCACTGGCGGATGGATTTGTTTTGCGGATACAATCGCGAGCATGATTAACTTGGATATAAAGGATGCAAACGTGGTGGTCATGGGGCTCGGGCGGTTCGGCGGGGGGATCGCGGTAACCCGCTGGCTGGTAGGGCGGGGAGCGAGAGTAACGGTCACGGATATGGCCCCGGCCGACAAGCTGGCCGACAGCGTGGCCCAACTGGCCGGGTTGCCGGTGACGTTTCATCTGGGCGGGCATGATACGGCCGACCTGGAAGGCTGCGACCTGCTGGTGGTCAGCCCGGCGGTGCCCAAGGACAAGTCGGATTTTGTTCAACAGGCGATTGCTCGCGATATTCCCTTGTCCAGCGAGATGAACCTGTTTATTCAGCACTGCCCGGCGCGGCGGATCGTGGGGATTACCGGGTCGGCCGGAAAAAGCACCACAACCGCCATGCTGGGAGCGATTCTGGCGGCGGCGGAGTTGGCCGGCACATTGCGTCGTATCTGGGTGGGGGGGAATATCGGCTGTTCGCTGCTGGATGAGTTGGAGAACTTGGCGGCCGACGATATCGTCGTGCTCGAACTGTCGAGCTTTCAACTGGACGATCTGGCCCGCCTGAAATGGAGCCCGTCGCGCGCCGTCATAACCAACATCAAGCCCAATCATCTCGATCGGCACGGTACCTTCGAGGCGTATGCGGACGCGAAGATGAACATCGTGCGTTTTCAACGGCCGGAGGATGTGGTTTTCGTTCATGGTTGCGATGAGGAACTGGCCGAGCGTGTTGTCCGTGTCGGGGCGGCCTCGCGCTTGGCACGATACGAATTTGACCCGTATTTTCGGCAATATATTCAGGTTCCAGGTCGGCATAATCAAAACAATGCTGCCGCCGCCGTGGCCGTTGCCCGTGAGCTTGGCGTGGATGACGCGTGTATCGCTCAAGGGTTGGCCGGCTTTGTTGGATTGCCTCATCGTCTGGAGTTCGTCGCGGAGCGGGCCGGGGTGCGATATTACAACGATTCCAAGTCTACCACGCCCGAGTCGACCCAGATCGCGGTCGAGGCCTTCGAGAAACCGCCGGTGGTCATGGTCGGTGGGGGAGATAAAGGCATGCCGTTCGATACCCTCGCCCGTCTGCTGGCCGAGCGGGCCAAGGCTACGGTGTGTTATGGAGCGACCGGGCCGGCGCTGTACGATCTGGTGTGCGGTTATCTTGATGCGGGTGAGCGTGCCGGCCGGGCCGCGCTGGTGGCCGGTGATTTCGCGGCGGCCGTACATAAGGCGGCCGAATTCGCCCGGCCCGGCGACGTGGTCGTACTCTCGCCGGCGTGTACGAGCTACGACATGTTCATCAACTACGAGCAGCGGGGGGACGCGTTTCGCGAAGCGGTCTTGGGGCTGGCGGAGTAAGGCACCGCACGGGCAGACCCGATTCCGGAGTACCGGACTCGGGCCTGCCCATGCCACCCTCCGAAGAGGTGCTGGGGCCGGGGGGCAGAGGGATAGAGGTTATAAGAGTCATTAAAAAGCTGAAAGCCGTCGGAGATGACGGTCGGCACAAGTTGCCGAGTGCCCGCAGAAGTTGCGCTTGGAGCATGGGGTCGGGTTGGGAAGCACCATGAAGGATTCTCTAAATTCACAAATCGCATAAAGCCTTGCCTTTCAATCATTTATAGCAATATCGGGAACATGGTGTCCGCAAGCAATTTCCGTGCCGCGGCGGTTTGGCACGGTGGTTGAATAACAACGCTCGTGTCTTGGGCAATGCGCCACCTGCCGCGTGCGGGTTGTGTAAGTGTTGTCCCTCGGCATAGGGAGTTGAAGACATGGTTCCGACCTGTGGTCGAGAGCGATGTTGAGGAAGAGCAGGAGTCAGGCATGCATAGGATCATGGATGATCAATGTAAGGTCATGGATTGGACCACGATCGGGCGGCGGGTCCGGCAGTCTGCCGAGCTGGCCGCCCGGTTGCATGAACTGCACGATGGCCTGGGCCTGACGGGGCATCGGTCGATGGAGACGGACTTGGATCAACATCCCGTCGGGTTGAAGACTTCCGGGTCGGAAGACTTGGAGTCGAGCGACGGAAAATGTGCCGGTGTGGTACGGGGCGTTCGGAGTGAGAACTGAATGATCTATGGGATCTACCAATCTGCGGCGGGGCTGATGACCAATCAGTATCGCCAGGACGTGTTGGCCAACAATCTGGCCAATGTCGGCACGGTCGGCTTTAAGCACGACCTGGCCGTCGTCCGTGAGCGGAGGATTCAGGCCCATGAGGGATTGGCCGGTCTTACTACCGGTGATCGGCTGCTGGACGGATTGACCGGCGGTTCACTGGTGGCCCCGACATATACCTCATCCGAGCAGGGAACGCTGGATGAGACCGGTCGTCCGCTCGATGCCGCCCTCGTGGGAGATGGTTATTTCGCGGTACACGATGGGCAGGGCGAGCGTTACACCCGTGACGGTAGGTTTACGCTCAATGCCAACGGCGAATTGGTCACGGTGGCCGGCGGACATCGGGTTCTGGATGTATCCGGCGGGCCGATCACGGTAACCGGGCCGGAGGCCGGCTCGGCCAGGCTGCATACCGATGGATCCATGCGGATTGGCGATCAAGTCGTAGGCCAACTCCGCATCGTGGATATTCAAGAGAAGAACAACTTACGCAAGCAGGGCGGCAATCTGTTTCAGGCCGTGGGCCAAAGGCCGACCGTGTCCCAGGCCGAGTTGCGGGTAGGCATGGTGGAACAGTCCACCGTGGACCCCATGCAGGCGATGGTGGCCATGATTGAATCGTCTCGGGCCTATCAGCTCAATGCCACCATGATTGGATTGGCGGACGCGACGTTGTCGCGGGCGGTCAATGATATTCCGAGGCTTCGTTAAGCGGTTAGTGAGTGGGTGAGACATGGCGATCACAGCAATGTATGCGGCTGCGACGGGCATGAAAGCCCAGGACACCAAGCTGAATGTGGTGGCCAACAATCTGGCCAACATCAGCACCGTGGGGTTTAAACGCTCACGCACCAACTTCGAGGATCTCATGTATCAGATCCGCCGCGAGCCGGGTGTCCGCGACGCCAACGATAACCCCAACCCGCACGGTATCCAGGTGGGGTTGGGAGTGATGGTATCCGGGACGCAGTTGGATTTCCGCAATGGGACTTTCGATCCGACGGACAAGCCGCTCGATCTGGCCATCGAGGGCGAGGGCTTCTTTCAGGTGCGATCTTTTTATAACGGGCAGGAGGTTACGGCCTTTACCAGGGCGGGCAATTTTATCCGCAACGCCAACGGCGACCTGGTCCTGGCCAACAGCGAAGGCTCGCTGCTGGATCCACCCGTAAATATTCCGGAAGACGTGGCCAGCTCAATGGTTCAGATCGGCCGCGATGGGCAGGTGATGGTTCGGCAGCAGGGCTCGAACGAGTTGACTCAGATAGGACAGATCGAACTGGCCCGGTTCGTCAATCCCGAAGGTCTGCTGTGTATCGGGAAGAATCTGTACCTGGATACCGACGCCTCGGGACCACCGCTGGAGGGTACTCCGTTGGAGGACGGGCTGGGTGCGATTCAGAAGGGCATGCTCGAGGCCAGTAATGTCGAGCCGGTCCGCGAACTGGTGGACCTTATCTTCACCCAACGTGGTTACGAACTTAATTCGCAATCGATCAAGAGCGCGGATGAGTTGTTGCAGGTGGTCACGAATCTGAGGAGATAACGCCGGGTGAGGGAAGTTTGGTGAATACGGACATTGATTGTTGATATGCCCCGGTGGAAGGCCGGTGGACCAGGGGGTGTTGGATGAGGGGGAGAAGGCCGCGGTCCTCAGGAGTAGTATGGATCGCGGAAAGGTGTTACGACGCGGAGGTCGTCGATGCAGGATGCAATGCGAAACAACCTGAAACCAGCTTTACGAAGCGTACATGTCGCCCCGCTTTTCTTGTTTGGGCTGCTGACTAACGTACTGGGCGCCCAGGCTTCCGGGGAAACATTGAGCAACGTAGCGGTTTCCGCCCAGACGCCCGAGGCGATGGAAACCATAGTCCGCCTCTATCCGGTGGCCGTGGTCAGCGGGGAGCAGGTCACTTTGGCCGATGTCGCCGAGATTCAGGGGACGGCCGCCCGCCTCGCCGGTGGCTGGCCGATTGCCCAGGCACCAGCGCCCGGCCGAACCGAGGAAATCGTGCTTGGCGAAATCCGCGCCGCTTTGGCCCGACGGGGGATCAATCTTTCCCAGTGGATATTTCGCGGGGCCAGCCGGTGCAAGGTGACCCGGTCTACGGAAATGCCGATGAATGCGGCCTCTCGTTCCCGTGTTGCTGTTGATTCCGAGACCGTCGCTGTGCAAGGCGATAGTTTGGAAGTCTCGGTTGTAGCCGATGGCATCCATCCAGACTCTCTCGAGGCTGCGTTACGGATATGGTTGGCGAATCAATTACCCAAACAGTCCGGGACGCCCGTCATTCGTTTCAGCGTAAGTACCCAACTGGCCAGCGTTATGGCCCTGACTTCGCCGCCTTATCGTTTCGAGATCGCCGAGGTCGGCAAACGCAAGCTGGGAGACGTAGCTGTTGAAGTCACCGTGTTCGAGGGCCAACTCGTTCGCCAGGTGTTGCAGATTCTGGCAAATGTTTCCCTGCGCGTACCGGTGGTCCAGGCGACCCGAGCGATCAATCGTGGGGAAACGATTACCGAGAACATGGTCGAATTACGCCAGCGGGATTTTGAACGGATGGAGGATATCGGCCTGAAAAGTCTGCCCTTGGTGATCGGCCAGCGGGCGAGGAATTTCATCAACAACGCCGAGATCGTGCAGGCTCGTCATTTGGAGCCCTTGCCTCTGGTCGAACGCAACGATCTGGTCACCGTCTGGGTCCGTCGCGGTCCCTTGGTGGTTAAAAGCTCGGCCCGAGCCAGCGGTGCCGGGACTTACGGCAGTGTTATTGAGTTACGCAGCCTGATGAGCCGCGAGACGTTTCTGGCCACCGTGACCGGTCCGAAGACCGTCGAACTGGTCGAAGAGACGGCGGATTCAATGTTAGGGGCAGTGGTGGAAGGAGGCCGGCCATGAGGATCTCGCTCCGGATCAGTCTGCTGATTGGCGGGTTACTGCCCGTGTCCCTGGCCGCCCAGAGTTCTTCCATGCTGCGTTTGGGACCGGTCCGCCCGGAAACGAATGAGGTCGGCATGCACGAACGGCAGGACGTAAGGCATTATTCCGTGCGTTCGGGTTCCGACGAGTTTTCCGCCGTGCAACCGAAACACCTCAGTCGGCCGGGAACCCGGGCCATCGAGCGCATGAGCAAGATCGCCATTGCCCCGCCACAGCCGCGGCAATTCATGCCGAACATGCTGATTACCATTATTGTCCGCGAGCAGAAGAAGTTCGAGGCCTCCGCCGAATACGAGGCGGAAAAGAAGTGGAAATGGGACGAGCTTCTGAGCCGATGGTTTCGGATATATCCCGGTTGCAAGCTTGGCGAGGACCAGCTTTCCAACGGTTTACCGGGCTCGAAATTCGACCTGAAACACAAGTACGAGACCGACGGGTCGAGCGATTATTCGGACAAATTCACCACGCGGATTACCGCGAAGATCATCGACGTTAAGCCGAACGGAAACCTTGTCCTGGAGGCTACGCATACCCGCATACACGATGAGGAGCGTGCCAACATTACCTTGACCGGTGTATGCCGGAGCGAGGATGTCACCCCGGACAACACGGTCCTCAGTACTCAGATCGCCGAGATGGTGCTCGACGTGCAGAACCGGGGAGCGGTACGGGATGCGACAACTAGGGGTTGGATCCCCCGGATATTGGATTTCATTAAGCCGCTGTGATGGGTCGGATGGGACGCAGCGAGGAAAGTCATATGTATAAGCGGTTACGGACATCCTGGTGGAAGACACTGATGGCGGCCTTGTTCGCGTCGGGGACGGCGTGGGCGGAGGTCAAGGTCAGCGACATTACCCATCTGCAGGGTACCCGGATCAACCGTCTGGAAGGATGGGGCCTGGTGGTGGGTCTGAACGGTACCGGCGACGGAGGCAAGCATGCCCCGACCGTACGCGCCCTGGCCAGGGTACATGAATACTTTGCCAACCCCGTGATGGTTCAGGACGAGCTGAAAAACGCCAAAAACGTAGCCATCGTCTATGTCGAGGCGGTTTTATCGCGGAACGGGGCTCGCGAAGGAGAGTCGGTCGATCTGACGGTCAGTAGCACCGGGTCCGCCAAAAGTCTACAGGGTGGTCGACTGCTGCCCACCCCGCTGATCGGTCCGAATCCCGAAGACGACCGGATCTGGGCCTTTGGTGCCGGCCCCGTCACGTTGGAAAACGAGGATATCCCGACCCAGGGGCGGATCGTAAGAGGAGCTACGCTGGAACGCAACTGGATTCATGGCTACATCGTCAGAGGCCGCGACCTGTTGGATGGGCAGTCCGACGTGGACCCATACCTGAATAGCTGGATACAGCCTGACGAGCCCTATATCACTTTTGTTATCAACCCCGGCCATGCGGAGTTTCGCGTTGCCTACATGATCGCCCAGGCCATTAACGAATCCGAGACCTTGCTGGAAACCATGGCCGGAAGCATCTCGGCCCAGATTGCCAGAGCCTTCGATCCTCGAACGGTGATGGTGCGCGTCCCGGCTGCCGAGCGGGCCAATCCAGCCCAGTTCGTGGCCCGATTGGAGGCGTTGCCCGTGCAGATGCCCTATACCGAGGCGCGGGTGAGTATTCATCGCAAGAGCGGGACCATTATCGTCAGTGGAGATGTCCAGATATCCCCTACGGTGATCACGCACAAGGGCCTGACGATTACGACGGTTACGCCCCAACCGCCGGCGACCGAGGATGTGCCGCGCGTCGAGGTACGCGACTGGGCCGCCCTCGATCCGGCCGGCAAGGGCGGCATGAGATTGCAGAACCTGCTGGAGGCCCTGAGCCAACTCCGGGTGCCGGCGACTGAAAAGATCACGATCATCGAACGCTTGCATGATATGGGCAAGCTGCATGCGAATCTCGTGGTGGAGCAGTAGGAGCGATTCGAAAAGCGCCCGGTCGTCGGGCGCGGAGCCGAAATGATGAGCGAAATGAATGTGACATCCATGGACGCAGCCAAGCCGACGGCCGCTCAAGCTTCTCGGTCCCAGCAGGTCAACAAGCTGCGCGAGGTCGTTGGTGAGATGGTCGGGGTCACGTTCTTCGGCCAGATGCTCAAGATCGCCCAGAGCAATTCGTTCAAGGCGGACTTTGCCCAGGGCGGCCGCGGCGAGGAAATGTTTCGAGGCCAACTGGACATGGAGTTGGCCCGACGGGCGGGCAAGGGCATGCGCGGCGGGCTCGCGGACCAGATAACGGACTATTACACACGGTATCTCGGTGCTAACGGTTATGGAGAATAAACAGAACATGCGGCAACTGGATTTGGATACACTGGCCCGTGAACTGGCCCGGCTGATGGGTGACTTGTTAAGTCTGCATGGCGAGTTGGCCATGCATTTGCGAAACAAGCTGTCCGGAGCCCGCCAGGCGGACAGTGCGAAAATCCAGTCGATCAATGCCCGCGAAAAGCTGCTGGTTGAGCGGCTTACCGAGCGAGAGGGCTTGCGTCGCCAGCTCTGTCGGCATATCGCCGGGCAACTCGGCTGGTCCGAGGAGCGGCAGGAAAAAATCAAGCTCGACGAACTGGCCGCCGGACTCCCCGAACCACATCGCAGCCAATTGCTGACCGTCGCGGTAGGCCTGCGTAAGACGGTCAGGGAGATCGAACGGATGCGGGTCACCATGACGTTGGTGACCCAGGTCATGCTCGAACATCTGGGTCATGTTCTGGCGGTGATGACCACCGGAGTGCCTTCCGGTGAGGGTTATTTGCGTAATGGTCGACGGCAGGGGACGAACTCTTCCTGCGTTTTTGAGGCGGTGGGTTAATCATGAGTCTGGTCACAGGCGCCTTACAAATCGGCCGAAGCGCGTTGCTTGCCTACCAAAGCGCATTGCAGGTGGTGGGCAATAACATCTCGAATGCCGGCAGCGATTCGTACGTGCGTCAGACGGCGGTACTGACGCCGATCACGGGGATCACGCTTCCGGAAGGGTACGCTCCCGGCGGAGGCGTGGCTTTGACCGGCTTGCGCCGCAACGTAGACGAAACCCTGGAAAACCGTTTACGCATGGCGTTGGGCGATCAGGCCGCCGTGCTGGCCGAGCAGCAGAGCCTGGGACGCATCGAATCCATTCTGAACGAATTGTCCGATTCGGATTTGTCCACGCTGCTGCAAAATTTCTTTAACGCCTGGAGCAACCTGCAAAACGCTCCGGAAGAGGAAAGCACCCGGCAGATGGTGCTGGTGGCCGGCGAAACGCTGGCGAACGAAATTCAACGTCAGCGACAAGACGCCCTGGGGTTGCGCGACGAATTGAACTCTCTGATCGAGGACTCGACCCAGCGAGCGAACGAACTGGCCGAGGCCATCGCCGCCTTGAATGTACAGATCACGGCCCTGGAAAATTCGAGCGTGGGCGGGGCCAACGCGCTCCGCGATCAGCGGGATTCCCTGCTCCGCGAATTGTCGGAATTGGTGCAAATCCAGGTTCGCGAACAACCCGACGGGGGAGTCAATGTTTATATCGGCAACGAACCTCTCATCCAGGGCGGCCTGAATCGCGGATTAACCACCACCCTGGAGACGACCGACCAGGATCCGAAAGTGGTCGTTCGGTTCGCGGACAACAACGGGATGGTGAGCATGACCGGCGGGAAAATCGCCGGTTTGATCACCGCCCGGGAAGAGCATGTGCTGGGTTTCGTCGACGATTTGAATAGTCTGGCCCAGGCGTTAATCAGCGAAGTGAACAAGGTTCATGCCGGCGGCAGCGGGTTGAAGGGTTATAGCACGGTTTCGGGTACGTTCGACGTGCTGGATTCGGCCGCCGCCCTGAACAGCACGAATGCGAACCTCGATCTGGTTCCGAACAACGGATCGTTTCTGATCCGGGTCCAGGATACGTCGACCGGGGCGAGCATCGTGACGACCATCACGGTCGATCTGGACGGCATTGGGGCGGACGAGTCGCTGGAATCCCTGGCCGCCAAACTCAACGCGGTGGGAAACGTGACGGCCATCGCGACTTCGGATAATCGATTGGAAATCACCGCGGACAACGGTTTCGAGGTGTACTTCGCGGAGGACACATCGAATGTTCTGGCCGCGCTGGGGATCAACACCTTTTTCAGCGGGCGTGACGGTTCGGATATCGATATTAACTCCTTGCTGACGGCGACGGGCGGAGCCCGGTTGCTGGCCGCCGGGCAGGGCGGCGGTCCGGGTGATGGTTCCAATGCGGCGACGATGGCCAATTTGGCGACGGACACCCTGTCCGGACTCGGTGGGCAGAGTCTAAACGATTTTTACAACACGATTGCGACGCGGATCGCGGTGAAAGGTTCCGCGGCGATGGCCGCCGTCGATGCCGCCGACGCCATCACCATGGGGCTGACTTCGCAGCGTGAATCCGTCAGCGGGGTCAACCTGGATGAAGAGACTATTTCATTGATGAGGCTGCAACGTTCGTTTCAGGGCGCGGCCCGGTATGCCACGACGGTGGATGACTTGATTAATGAGTTGTTGGGATTGTTGGGATAGGCGAAGCGGGAATTTTTGACCGGACCAGGCCCCGACGGCCCGCGGTCGTTCGAGAGCTGAGATAACGTTATGGCGGTAACTCCCATCAATATTGTTCGCGTCAGCACGAACATGCAGTCGATTTCGCTGCTGGACACCCTGCGGCGGAACACATTGCAGTTATTCCTCGAACAGAACCGGATGGCCACCGGCAATAAACTCAACGCCCCGAGCGAGGATCCCGTTCTGGCCGCCCGGGCGATGAAACTGAGTCAGACCCTCGAGCAGCAACAGCAGATTCTCGAGAATATTCGCGGCGCCAATACGTTTTTGAGCATGACGGACTCGACGATCGGGGAGGTCAACGATCTGCTTATTCAGGCCCACGAGATCGCCTCGGAGATGGTTAACTCCACTGCCGACCAGTCCCAGAGAGAGTCGATGGCTCAGCTCGTATCCGGCATTATCGATCAACTGGTGACCATCGGGAACCGCATGTACGCCGGGCGATACCTGTTTGGTGGCCAACAGACCACCCAGCCCCCATTTGTCCAGGAGTCTGGCGGCGTGATTTATCGCGGGGATACCGATTCCCTCACCGCCCAGATCGATTTCGGACAAAGTGCGAACATCAATCTGAACGGCGCGGATCTTTTCGGGTCGCTGGCCGGGGTGGTACAGGGCGCGGTCGATTTGAATCCCGCCCTGACGTTGGAAACCCGTTTGGTGGATTTGAACGGGGTAACCGGTGTTTCGGTCAGCACGGGTTCCGTGCTGATCACGATGAGCAGCCCGGCCGCCAGTTTTCAGGTGGATCTGACGACGGCGGATACGATCGGCAATGTTATTGATCAACTGAATGCCGCGGCGGAGACGGCCGGTCTTACCGTCGGGCCGGGCGGGCAATTCAATGCCACGCTTAACGCCGCGGGCAACGGGCTGCAGATCGACGCTGGGGCCGGTACGGTCTCCATTCTGGACGTGGGCCAAGGTACGGCGGCTCGCGATCTGGGTATACGCGGAAGTGGGGCATCCATCGTCGGTTCCGACCTGGATCCCCAAGTCACCCTCATGACTTCGGTGAGTACGCTGTTTGGGGGTGCCGGAGCGGCCCTCGGTACGCTGCAGATTCAGAACGAGGCCACGACCAAGACGATTGACTTTAGTGGAGCCACCACGGTCCAGGATATTCTCAACACGATCAACGGTGCCGGGGTCCAGGTCAAGGCGGAGATCAACGCCGAAGGTACTGGATTCAACGTGGTCAATCTGTTGTCCGGATCGGTCATGTCCCTGGGAGAGGCCGGAGGAAATACCGCCGAGCTGCTGGGGATCCGGTCGCTTTATGGCCAGACCCGGCTGAGTTCGTTGAATGAGGGGCGGGGTGTGTCCATTACTGAAGGGGTGGACGATTTTCGGATCGTGGCCAAGGACGGATTGTCGTTCAACGTGAATTTGGATGGGGCGACGACGGTACAGGATGTGCTTGATGCAATCAATTCCGCTGCGGCCGGGGCCGGGGTGGCGGTCAACGCATCCCTGGCCGTGACCGGTAATGGCATCAGATTGATGGACGGCACGGGCGGGGGAGACGCTCTTACGGTGGAACGTCTTAATTATTCTTACGCCATGGATGATCTTGGCTTGAACGTCGTCATGGCCGATCCGGCGGATACCGAGCTTGTCGGCAAAGACCCCAACGGCGTGCGCCCGGACAGCGTGTTCAGCGCCTTGATTTCGCTTTACGAAGCCTTGACCACGGGGGGGGGGAACGTCGAACAGGCGATTACCGCGGCCGGTGAGAAAATTAATCAGTTCATCGATTCCACTAGCCAATGGCAGGGGATTGTCGGGGCACGCGCGAAAGCCATGAAAAACAGGCTGGATTTCACCGAGGATGCGGTGGTGACTACCCAAGCCCTGCTCAGCGAAACCAAGGACTTGGATTACACCGAGGCGGTCACACGCTTCCAATTGGCACAGACAACGCTCAAGGCGAATTTGATGAGCGCGGAGAGCATGTTGTCATTGTCCTTGCTGGACTTTCTCGGGTAGGCCGCCAAGGCCGCCTGCGGGATGGAACGATACGAATGAGGATGGGAAACGCTGTTTTGTGGAATGGGAAGAATGCATCCGACTGCCGTCTTTCGACCCGGCGGCGGTCGCGAAGCGATGATTGCCCGGCAAGGGTTTGCCGGGTCGCGAAGAGGATGACGCAAGTGGTTGACGGGCAAAACGGAGGTGGTCGGAACACCCGGCGGTTCGACGCTACGGACGGCGTCGACCGGGCGACCGACATGCCCGTCGGCGGCTAATCAACCTTTGGATGGGTCATAACAGGAGTGTCGCGATGATTATCGAAACGTCGCGGTTTGGACCTTTGGAGGTCGATGAGCATCGACTGATCCGGTTTCCCAAAGGAATTTTGGGATTTCCGAATCAAAATGAGTACGCTCTGATTCAAACGGCGGAGGACAGCGGATTTTACTGGCTACAATCGGTCGACCGACCGGAACTGGCCTTTGTGGTATGCGATCCGCGTCTGTTTGTGCCGGACTATGTAGTTCCGGTAAAGGTTGATGATCTGGCTCAGATCGGGCTGGATGATCCCTCCGCCGCCCAGGTGTTCACCATCGTCAACAAAGTTGACCAGGTGTTGACCGGGAACCTGCAGGGCCCGTTGGTGATCAACGTGCAGACACGCGAGGGCAAGCAACTCGTGTTGTCGGATCGGAGATTCTCGACTCGTCACCCGCTCATGGATCTACGGCCTTCGTCCGCCGTGGTGAGCAAGACAGCCTAGATGTTCAAGCCCCGCTTGAAGACGCTTGGGTTTGTCCGTGGTTGGCCGCGAACGGTATCATAAGTCTTCAGGCTGGCTCGAATGTCTCTATCGGCTGCTTGACCGTCAGGGTTGCGCGAAGGCGATCTGCCGGTCGTTCCCGCGCGTCGTCGGTTGATACGGACGACACCTGGATGTTGTGGTCAGGCAGGGTTAATTCAAGCATCGGCATGGCCTAGGAAGGAGCCGAGGATGTTGGTGCTATCCAGACAACGCGATCAGACAATCATGATCGGCGATGATATCGAGATCACGGTTGTGGATATTCGCGGTGATAAGGTGCGCCTGGGGATCAATGCTCCCCCGGAGGTGCCCGTTCATCGTAAAGAAGTGTATGAAGCTATCAAACGCGAGAACCGCGAGGCTTCCGGTATCAAACCAGAGGACATTGCCAAGGTGGCGGGCGGACCCGGTGCCTCTGCGGTGACCCCGAAGAAAGGATAGGTTCGGACTTTCCGGACCGGGGCCGACGGCCCGACGGTTCGGAGGGTAACTCCGTCAAGACGACGGATTCGTAGCCAAGACTCAATCAAGGAGGATTGCAAATGGCTAGAATTAACACAAACGTGTCGGCGCTCATCGCCCAACGCACCCTACGCGCTTCTCAACGCGATCTGACCGTTTCATTGGAACGGCTATCGAGTGGTTTGCGGATCAACCGGGGGGCGGATGATCCCGCCGGCCTGATCAATTCGGAACATCTTCGCGCGGAGATGTCCGGAGTTTCCAAGGCCATCGACAATTCCGAGCGGGCGATCAACATCGTCGCCACCACGGAAGGCGCCCTGAACGAGGTGGCTTCGTTGCTTACCGATATCCAGGGCCTCATTGTCGAGGCGGCCAACGACGGGGCCATGTCCAAGGACGAAATCATGGCCAACCAATTACAGATCGATTCGGCGATCGAATCCATCACCCGAATCGCCAATACGACCAGTTTTGCCGGTCGAAAACTGCTGGACGGTTCGCTCGACTATATCACCAGCGGTGTACAAGCGAGCGCCATTTCCACCCTGCAGGTGCATGGTGTGCAGTTTGGCAATCGACCCTACGTGCCGGTCCAGATGGTCGTGACCCAATCCGCCCAGAAGGCGGAGCTGCAGTACCGGGCCGGTACCAGCACCATCACCAGCAATATTTCCATTGAACTGAGAGGCAGCAAGGGTACGACTACCGTAACTCTGGTCGCGGGTTCCTCGCTCGAGGATGTGATCACGGCGGTCAACTCCGTCAGCGAGTCATGTGGTGTGGAAGCCGACTATATCAACAGTGCGACTCCTACTAGCGGAATCTGCTTCCGCAGCACGGGTTACGGTTCGGACCAGCTCGTGCAGGTGACCGAATTGGCCGGCGGTTCTTCATTCCCTCTTTATACCACCGCAGGCGCCGCGGCCACGAACGACTATGGACAGGACGCCGTGGCCACCATCAATGGGGCCCGGGCCGTGGGCCGGGGCCTCGAGGTGAGCCTCAACACCTCGACCCTCGATTTGACCTTGACCCTGACCGAGGACTTCGGATTGAACTCGACCAGCTTCGCGGTTACCGGAGGAGGCGCCCTGTTCCAGCTTGGCCCGGATGTCAATACCAATCAGCAGGTGAATATTGGCGTGCAATCCGTGGCCGCCTCCCGGTTGGGTAACACGGCCGTTGGATTTCTCAGCCAAATCGTTCAGGGTGGCGATTACGAGATTATCGGCGATATGGCCAATCGCGAAAATGCAGGGAACATTATCACCGAGGCCATCCGCCAGGTTGCCGTTTTGCGTGGGCGGTTGGGGGCATTTGAACGCAACACGCTCCAGACCAATATAAATTCATTATCGATCACTCTGGAAAACCTCACTGCCAGCGAGTCGGCTATACGAGATACCGATTTCGCCGAGGAAACATCGAAACTGACGCGAAACCAGATCCTGGTCAATGCCGGAACCAGCGTGCTGGCCTTGGCCAACTCCACTCCTCAGAGCGTATTAGCCCTGCTGGGTGGATAGCGGATTGGATTATGATCACCTCGTGCGGCCAGGACCGACCCGTAAGGATCGGCCCTGGCCGTTCGTTTTGCGCCGATAACCAGACTCGTCCACTCGGAAGCCCGGTGGGATAAGTTGCGCCATTCCCGTTGATATTGGTGACATGATCCTCTCTGTCACATTGTTAGAACCGCCTTTTTCTTGATCCCCAGGTTTCGCTTTAGAGACCTAAAGCCTGACATGGCCGGGCAGGGATTAAGAATATGGCCTTGATTCCAAAAAATATTTATTGTCCGAATGATCGGTCCTTGCCCGACTTGTCCAATAAAAGCCTATCCGGTATTCCATGAATCCCCCAGTAAATATTTATCAGACAGCCCAATGTCCGGAAACCCGCGAGCCATATATTTGTCCAGTACGGACGTTGATCTAGACAGTTAAAGGGGCATGTTCGCAAAGTCGATGCCAGCAACGTCACCAAGGGAACGGTGGGCCCTGTGGTTGTTGGATCGCGACTGCGTAGCAGCTGAACGAGGTCGTGACACGACGATGCAGGGCTTTGAATAGGGAAGCAATTGTTGTGCAGTTTATTGGTGTCGGCGGGGTATGCGGGGCGTTCCGCATCACCGAAAACCGGCAGAGGAAAAGCAATATACGGACGAGCCCGCGGCATGGTTCCGAGCAGGGCTACGCCGCACTCCGACGATCCGCTAGAAGCGGGTAGCAACCCCGACGGCGAGATCGCGGTGATGAGGAGGCACGCAGATGAGTCGAATCAACACAAATGTACCGTCGATTGTTGCCGCTCGTATTCTGGAAAAGAATAATACAATGCTCAACCAATCGTTGACCCGGTTGAGTACAGGCTTGCGGATCAACAGCGGTAAGGACGATCCCGCCGGTTTGATCGCGTCCGAGAACCTTCGGAGCGAGTTGACCGCGATCAAGGCGGCCATGGACAATGCCAACCGGGCCGACCAGATCGTCGCGGTCACCGAAGGCTCCCTCCAGGAAATCAACACCCTGTTGATCGAGCTGGAGGACCTGGTGGACCGCGCCGCGAACACGGCCGGCCTCAGCAGCGAGGAAGTGGCCGCCAATCAGCTCCAGATCGACACCGTCCTGGATTCGATCAACCGGATCGCCAATTCCTCCGAATTCAACGGCAAGAAACTGTTGAATGGCGAGTTGGATTATACGACATCCGGGGTGACCACAGGTTCCACCGGTTCGAGTGTAACCCATCTCCAGATTAACAGCGCCCGTATTCCCGAGGGTGGCAGCCGGTCGGTGACCATCCAGATGACCCAGTCCGCCCTGACCGCGCAGTTGGTTCGTTCGGGCGCGGCCACCGGTTCAGGGGTTACCACCCTCCAGATCGGCGGAAAATACGGCACTGAGTTGCTCAGTTTTGCGTCCGCGACCGCCGCTTCGGCGGTAGTGGCCGCCGTCAATCAATCCAAGGCCCTGACCGGTGTGTCCGCCGCCCTCAGTGGCGCTGGCTCCACCGCCGCTATCAAATTCAACAGCGTGGATTACGGTAGCGACGCCTTTGTGTCCGTCGAGGCGGTTTCCGGAACCTTTACGGTCACCGGCGGAAGCAGCTCGACCAAGGATTACGGGCAGGATGCCGGTGTGCAGATCAACGGCACCTCCGCTGTGACCAAGGGGCTCGATGTCTCCCTGCGGACCGCGGCTTTGAGCGTGGATATGACCTTGAGTTCGGATTTTGCCACGCAATTGACCAACACCAAGTCGTTCACGATCACCGGCGGCGGAGCCAATTTCAGCATCGCCCCGACGGTCGGGATCAACGGCATGGCCAGTATTGGGATCAAGAGCGTCAACACCGGCAGCCTCGGCAAGGGCGATGTCGGCTATCTGTCCTCGCTGGCCAGCGGGGCGGCCAACGATCTGTCCTCGCAGAACTTCACTACCGCCCAGCGGATCATCCGTGAGGCGAGTAAAAACGTTTCCAGCCTGCGCGGTCGTCTGGGGTCTTTCCAGAAGAATACCCTGGCCCCGATCGTCAGTTCGTTGCAGGTGGCCTTCGAGAATACGACCGCGGCCCAGAGTGCTATCAGGGACGCGGACTTTGCCCAGGAAACCAGCAATCTGACCCGGGCCCAGATCCTGGTCCAGGCCGGTACCGCCAGTCTTCAATTGGCCAACCGGTCACCGCAAAATGTTCTGGCTTTGCTAGGATAATGAATATTCAGTAAGGGCCGCGGCCAACCGAAATATAAGCAGGTTGAGCCGCGGAAGCCTGAACGCTTTTCGCGGCCGGATTCCTGGATAAGCCCGGGAGTCCGGCTCTTTTTTAACAGCCTGGTGGGCTGGCGACAAAGGCGGATAATGCAGTGTTTGCCGGGGTGTCGCGGCTGTTCAAGGTCCGATATGTGCAAAATGCTCGACCTGGATATTTATAACTAAAGACCTCCCGGGAAACATGACGAAATCCCGGATGCCGAATAAGTGAAGACGGTGAGGCGGGGATTGACAAATATATAACTTCTCATGCGTCTGGAATATGCAAAACTGACGCCATGAATGTGCCGAAATGGTAAAACGCCGATTCGGAGAGATCGGTGGGAAGCGATCGGCCTCGCGATCGCCGTAGCGATTGTGAGGACATCCCGCAAGGGGCGGTGGATTCGCCGCTGGTGGGTAGGGTTGAAAGCGCCGGGTTCTATTGGGCTCGGCACGGGAATGCAAGGCCGCGTTCCCGCGGGTGCAAGTCAGGAATACTTGCCCCGATAGTCAGGGAGGATACCATGAGTCGTATCAATACAAACGTCTCCGCTATTCAGACCGTTCACAAACTGGTCACCAATCAGTTGGATTTAAACACCCGGCTCGAACGCTTGAGTACCGGTTTGCGGATCAACCGCGGGCGCGACGATCCGGCAGGCCTGATTGCCTCGGAAACCCTGCGCAGCGAGATGCGGGGTATTAGCCAGGCGATTGATAATTCGCAACGCACGATCAATGTGATTTCGACGGCGGAAGGGGCCTTGAACGAAGTCTCCTCGCTGCTGCTCGATTTGCGCTCGCTGATCAATCATGCGGCGAACCAAGGGGCCATCGGTGGCGAAGAGCTGCAGGCCGATCAGTTGCAGATCGACTCGATTCTCGAGGCTATCGATCGTATCGCCAACACTACGCAGTTTGGCGGCGAAAAGCTGATCAACGGCAATTTCGAGTACAGCGTCAGCGGGATGGTGGCATCTTCGATTGCCGCCGCCCGTATTTTCGGAGCCCGCGTCCCGCCCAACAGCGCTGCCGGGGTTGTCGTCGAGGTCGTCCAGTCGGCCCTGACCGCTCAGGTCGCCTTTAACGGAAGCGCCATCGGCTCCAGCAATGTTACCATCGAATTGTCCGGCCGAAAGGGTATCGAGGTTCTGTCTTTTGCCGCCGGCACCGGGGCCTCCTCGATTGTCAAGGCGATCAACGCAAACTCGTTGACTACCGGTGTATCGGCCACGATTAGTGGTACCGGTTCGACTACCGCGATTCTCATCAACAGCCAGGATTACGGTGCGGACGCATTTGTCTCGGTTAAACCCATCGACGGGACGTTTATCGTCGGTACCGGTTCGACCTCCCAGGATAGCGGAAGAGATGCCGGTGTCCTGATCAACGGGCAAACCGCATCAGTTAGCGGATTGGTCGCTTCGTTACGGTCCAACGGGCTGGATCTGCAGTTACATTTGACCGCCGATCGCGGTACGACCCTCGGTTCCTCCGAGTTCCAGATCACCGGTGGTGGGGCGATCTTCCAGATCGGGCCGACAGTCAACGCCAACGGTCAGGTCTCTATCGGTATCCCCTCCGTGGCTACCAGTAATCTGGGTAACCCGGTTGTAGGCTACCTCAATACCATCAAGAGTGCAGGGTCCAACGCGGTTATTGCCGGGAATTATCAACGGGCGGAAGAGATTCTGGAGGAGTCCATTTCCCAAGTGGCCGTGCTTCGCGGCCGGCTCGGGGGTCTCCAACGGAACCAGATCGAAACCAATATGAACAGCCAGCGGGTAGCCCTGGAAAATGTCACCGCTGCTGAATCCAGCATTCGCGATGCCGACTTCGCCGTTGAAACCGCCGCCCTGACCAGGGCCCAGGTATTGTTGCAGAGTACAACCTCGGTTCTTGGTATCGCCAACTCCATGCCGCAGTATGCGTTATCACTGCTGCAGTAGGACGGTAGGCCTGACGATTCAAATTAAAGGTATGCTCCCGAACCGGTTCCATCCTTGAAGATGGAACCGGTTTTTTTATCATACGTCCCGCCTGTTATTTTTCCCAGGTGGCACCTCGCCTGACACCATAATCCGCCCATATTGCGCATCTGGTTTCATATGTACCGCCATAGTTTATACGCCTGTGGCCAGGTGCCTGATTTCTGCTTGCCGAAGTTGCGTATCCGTCGTGATGCTGCCACAATACCCGTCTTGGAACCGGGCCCCTAACTAGGGGTGGTATACGTGGCTCCGTGTTCGATAGCAAAATGTGTTCGCAACCCGGATAGGGAGTCCGGGATTTAGTATGTGAAATATTTAACAAAGGTTCCGTATGGCCGTCCATTGGATAAAAAAAGGCTTGGAGTTGCCGATCAGCGGTGAGCCCCGTCAGGAGGTGGACGTGTCTTGCCCGGTCCGACGGGTGGCCTTGGTCGCGGGTGATTATTGCAATCTCAAGCCGCGGTTCGTGGCCTCGGTTGGTGACCAGATCAAACGTGGGCAGGTTCTTTTTGAAGACAAAAAAATGCCGGGCGTCCTTTTCACGGCGCCGGGGGCAGGCAAGCTGTTGGCCATTAATCGCGGCGAGCGGCGGGCCTTGCAATCGGTAGTCATCGAGCTGACGGAAAGCGAGGTGGCCGGTACACCACAAGCCGAGGATTTTCAAACCTTTAAAGCCTTTACGGGCAAACCTGTCGCGGAATTGAGCGGTGAGGAAATCCGGTCTTTGCTGATTGAATCGGGCCTGTGGACCGCTCTTCGTGCCCGGCCGTTTGGCCGGGTGGCCGATCCCCAAGGGATGCCCCATTCGATCTTCGTGACCGCGGTGGATAGCAATCCTTTGGCCGCCTCGGTCGACGTGGTTTATCGTGGCCGGGAAGAAGATTTTGATAACGGGTTACGTTTGCTCACTAAGCTGACCGACGGCAAGATATATCTTTGCACCCATGCCGATTCGGCGATTAAGCCACCCGCGCATGATCGGATCGTGACCGAGGTCTTCGAAGGCAAACATCCATACGGCACGGTCGGGCTGCATATTCATCTGCTCGATCCGGTACACGCTCATAAGACCGTCTGGCATTTGAATTACCAGGATACGTGTGCCTTCGGCCGACTGTTTACGACTGGTCGGCTGGACGTTCAACGGATCGTGGCTTTGGGTGGCCCGACGGTCAAGAAACCTCGTCTGCTTCACACTCGGATAGGCGCGTCGCTCGTTGAAATGCTGACCGACGAGCTTGAACCGGGCGACAACCGGGTAATATCCGGTTCGGTACTGTCCGGCCGAACTGCTCAGGACGACGTGCTTGGATATCTCGGCCGTTATCATCTTCAGGTTACCGCCATTCGCGAGGGGCACGAACGCAGTTTCCTGGCCTGGCTGCAATTGGGTTTGAATAAATACTCAATTATTAGGGCCTTTGCGGCCGGTTTCGTACGGGTGGGCCGGAAATTCGCTTTTACGACCACGACCAACGGCTCCAAGCGGGCCATTGTGCCCATTGGCATGTACGAAAGAGTCATGCCTTTTGATATCGAGCCGGTATTTTTGCTCAAGAGTCTGGTCGCTGGAGATATCGAGCGGGCCGAGCAACTGGGGTGTCTGGAACTCGAAGAAGAAGATCTCGCCTTGTGTTCGTTTGTTTGTCCGGGCAAGAATGACTACGGCCCAATCCTGCGGGAGAACCTGGATACGATTCTGAGAGAAGGATAATGAGGCTTTTACGTAAATTCCTGGATAGCCAGGAGAAACATTTTCAGGAAGGTCGGCCGCTGGCTCGGATGCATCCATTGTTCGAGGCTGCGGACACCCTTTTTTACTCGCCCGACAAGGTGACCCGGACCGCCCCATATGTGCGCGACGGACTCGATCTGAAGCGCATGATGAGCGTCGTGGTGGTAGCCTTGATGCCCTGCGTGTTCATGGCTTTGTATAACACCGGATATCAGGCCAACGCCGCCCTGATGCGGACGGGGATGACACCGGAAGGTTGGCGGGCGGAGGTAGTTAATTGGCTGGGGCTGGGTTTCGCGGCGGACAGTTTTCTGTCCTGCCTCGTTCACGGAACGCTCTATTTCCTCCCGATTTTCGTGGTGACGTTCGCGGCCGGCGGCGCGATCGAGGTCTTGTTTGCTATTGTCCGTCGGCACGAGATTAACGAGGGTTTTTTTGTTACCGGATTTTTGATCCCTCTGATCGTCCCTCCGACCATCCCATTGTGGCAGATTGCTCTGGGCACGGCTTTTGGGGTGTTGCTGGGCAAGGAGGTATTCGGCGGTACGGGAATGAACATCTTCAATCCCGCCCTGGTTACTCGGGTGTTTCTGTTTTTTGCGTATCCGGCGGAGATTTCTGGGGATGCGGTATGGGTGGCGGTTGACGGTTATAGTGGGCCGACCTTGATGGCCAAGGCGATGGTCGATGGCCAGAATGCCTTGGCCCAGAGCGACTGGTCTTGGTGGGATGCTTTTCTGGGGTTTGTTCCGGGAAGTATGGGCGAAACGTCCACACTTTTTTGTCTCCTGGGGGCTGTATTGCTGATTGTGACGCAGGTTGGCTCATGGCGGACCATGCTGTCATTACTGTTAGGCTCTCTTCTGACCACTCTGCTGCTTAACGCCCTGGCTGACAAGGTCAACAATCCCTACTTCGCCGTACCGTTCTGGTGGCATTTCGTGATTGGAGGCTGGGCCTTCGGGGCGGTATTCATGGCCACCGATCCGGTTTCCTCGGCCCAGTCCGAAATCGGGAAATATATCTATGGGTTTTTAATTGGTGTGATGGCTATTCTGATCCGAGTGGTTAACCCCGCCTATCCGGAAGGGATGATGCTGGCTATTTTATTCATGAATGTGTTTGCCCCCGTCATCGACCATTATGTGGTGCGGGCGAATATCAAGCGAAGGTTGGCGAGGAATGCAGCGATCATATAGTGTTCCCTATATTATCGGTTTTTCATGTGTGGTGTGCGTGGTGTGTTCGCTGCTGGTTTCGAGCGCGGCGGTAAGCCTCAAGCCCCGCCAGGAGCAGAACGCCCAGCTCGACCGGCAGGTTAACGTGCTTATGGCCGCCGGCTTGGTGGAGTCTGGCCAGCGATACGGTCGCGAACAGATTACGCAAATCTTCATGGAGCGAATAGACCCGGTGGTTATCGATCTGGCCACCGGCGAGGAAACGGACATTGATCCCCTGACCTTTGACCCTGATGCCGAGATGAAGGATCCGACCCGAAGCAACCCGGCGCCATCGAATCCGGCCCAGGTCAAACGGATCCCGAATCATGCCCTGGTGTTCAAGGTTAATAAGGATGGCGACCTTAATCAGGTTGTGCTTCCGATTCTGGGCAAGGGGTTGTGGTCTACGATGTACGGATACATCGCGGTGGACGCCGACGGCCGCACGGTACGGGGGCTTACCTTCTACCAGCACGGGGAGACGCCTGGGCTGGGCGGTGAAGTGGATAATCCGAGATGGAAAGACCTTTGGCCTGGTCGCCGAATCTATGACCCCGCCGGGAATGTGAGGATCGAGGTTGTCAAAGGTCGAGCCGGTCCGCCCGAGGAGGCCCCTTACGAGGTGGACGGCCTGAGTGGGGCGACTATTACCAGTCGGGGTGTCAGTCACACCTTGGAATTCTGGTTCGGCGAGCATGGCTTCGGGCCGTATCTAGTGAAATTACGCGAATCGCGGAGGGCTGCGTCATGACTCGTAAACAGAGACAGATTCTGCTCGATCCGCTGTGGAACAACAATCCTATCGCCCTGCAGGTATTGGGCATCTGCTCGGCTTTGGCCGTGACGACCCAGATGAAGACTGCTTTGGTGATGTCCGTGGCGCTTACCTGCGTTTTGGCCTGTTCCAGCTTGACGGTCAGCCTTTTGCGTAACTACGTGCCCCCCAGCGTGCGGATCATTTTTCAACTGGCGGTCATCGCCTCCCTGGTGATCATTACCGACCAGATTCTTAAGGCCTATCTGTTCGATATCAGTAAACAGTTGTCCGTTTTTGTCGGGCTGATTATCACCAACTGCATCCTCATGGGGCGGGCGGAGGGCTTCGCCATGAAGAACCCGCCTCTGGAAAGCTTCTACGATGGGGTGGGCAACGCTCTGGGCTACGACGTGGTGTTGCTGGTGACCGCGTTTTTTCGCGAGTTGCTCGGCAGTGGCACCTTGTTTGGGTACCCCGTGCTCAGGACCGTTACTGACGGCGGCTGGTACAACCCGAACGGACTGATGGTTCTCGCCCCCGGGGCCTTTTTTATCATCGGCTTATGCATCTGGGCCTTGCGTACCTGGAAGCCCGATCAGCAGGAGAAGGAGTGAGCCATGCCCGAGCTGGAACATTATCTGTCGCTGGCGGTCAAGGCTGTCTTCGTGGAAAACATGGCCCTGGCTTTCTTTCTGGGCATGTGCTCGTTTCTGGCCGTCTCCCGTAAAGTGGAGACCTCTGTCGGGTTGGGGCTGGCCGTGGTTTTCGTCCTGACCATCACCTGTCCGCTGAACTGCCTGGTCTACAATTATTTGCTGAAGGGCGGAGCCCTGACTTGGTTGCCGGTAGTCGGCCCGAGGATGGCCGAGGTCGATCTGTCTTTCCTTGGGTTCATCAGCTACATCGGAACCATCGCCGCGACTGTCCAGGTCGTGGAGATGGTCATTGACCGTTACGCCCCGGCCCTGTATGGCGCGTTGGGGGTTTTTCTGCCTCTGATCGCGGTCAATTGCGCGATCCTGGGGGCCTCCTTGTTCATGGTCGAACGCGATTATCGCGTGGGCGAAAGCGCGGTGTTCGGGTTCGGCAGCGGCTTGGGCTTTGCCTTGGCTATCGTGGCTTTGGCCGCCATTCGCGAGCGGATGCGTTACAGCAATGTACCGGTAGGGCTCCGCGGTCTGGGTATTACTTTCATCATCACCGGGCTGATGGCCATCGGCTTCATGGCGTTTGCGGGTATTCAGCTTTAAGGCTCGGCCGGCGAGGATTGCATCGATGTTCACCGTGTTGTTAGGCGTGTTGATGTTCACCGGAGTGATTGTTTCTCTGGTCATTCTGCTCATGGTTGCCCGGGCCAGGTTGGTGCCCAGCGGCGAGGTGAGCATCGAGATCAACGGAGACCCGCAGAGCACATTGAAAGTCCCCGCTGGCGATACCCTGTTGAATATTCTGGGCAACGAGCGGATTTTTATTCCATCAGCGTGCGGCGGTCAGGGAACCTGCGGGGTCTGCACGGTCAAGATCAAGGAAGGTGGGGGGACCATTCTGCCCACGGAACTGACCCATATCAACCGCCAGGAGGCCCGCGAAGGCGTACGTCTTTCCTGCCAGGTTAAGGTCAAGAACGATCTGAAGATCGAAATTCCGCCGGAGGTTTTCAGCGCCAAGGAATGGGCTTGCCGGGTTCGCTCGAATCGTAACGTGGCTACCTTTATCAAGGAATTGGTACTCGAGCTGCCGCCGGGGGAGAAGATGGATTTCCGGGCGGGTGGCTATATCCAGATTCAGGCCCCGCCGTATCATGTGCGGTTCCGCGATTTTGATATCGAGGAGCAATACCGCGGCGACTGGGACAAGTATGATCTCTGGAAGCTGGAATCGACGGTGGAGGAGACCGTCGAGCGGGCCTATTCCATGGCCAACTTCCCTATGGAAAATGATATTGTCATGCTCAATGTGCGGATCGCCACGCCGCCGCCGGATGCCCCCAAGGCCCCGCCTGGTCAGATGTCCTCTTTTATCTTCAACCTCAAGCCGGGTGATGAGGTCATCATCAAGGGGCCCTTCGGCGAGTTCTTCGCCCGCGACACTGATGCCGAGATGGTCTTTATCGGCGGGGGGGCGGGAATGGCTCCCATGCGCTCCCATATTTTCGACCAATTCTATCGGCTCAATAGTCGACGCAAGGTTTCGTTCTGGTACGGAGCCCGCAGTGTGCGCGAGGCGTTCTACGTCGAAGATTTTAACAAATTGGCCGCCGCCCACGAAAACTTCACCTGGAACCTGGCCCTGTCAGAACCTATGCCCGAGGATGATTGGCCCGGCCATACTGGTTTTATTCATCAGGTGGTCCGCGATCATTATCTGGCTCGCCACCCTGCTCCGGAGGATGTGGAGTATTACCTTTGTGGTCCGGGAGTAATGAACAATTCCTGTATCAATATGCTGCTCGATCTGGGCGTCGAGCGCAAGGATATCATGCTCGATGACTTCGGGTTCTAGCTCCGCGTTTGAAAACACCCCCGCCTTGCGTAATCAAAACGCGCCCGCGAATCGGTTATCCCCGCGGCATCGTCGTTCGGCCGGTGCGGTCCTCGTGTTGCTCGTCGTCCTGGCGACGTTCCTGGCCAACCGCTTGGCCGGGCGCGGTTCAAGCGAGGTGCAGCTTGCCGGCGAGACAATGGGGACCATCTATAATATTAAGTTCCTCGCCTCGCGGGATTCATGGAATGCGACCGCGAAAAGTAGGATCGAGACGGACATCGCTGATACTCTCGAAGAAGTGAATCGGAGGATGTCTACCTGGTTGCCGGATTCGGAGCTTTCCCGCCTCAACCGGAGCCAGGTGGGCGAGCCGTTTGCCTTGTCCGCCGAAACCTTTGCGGTGTTTCAAGCCGCTCTTGAGGTCAGTAAGTGCAGCGGAGGTGCGTTTGATATCACCGTCGGACCTGTGGTCAATGCTTACGGTTTTGGGCCCGGGCCCGATCACTACACCGAGCCCGACCCTGAGATTCTCGAGCATCTGGCCGAGGCCGTAGGCTATCAGAAGCTGCTTATCGAACCGGCCGTAAGCACCGTGATCCGTACTCATGACGGCATGTACTGCGATCTGAGCGCCATCGCAAAAGGGTACGGGGTGGACCGGGTATCGGCCGTCCTGGAACAGCACGGAATCGATAATTATATGGTGGAAATCGGCGGCGAAATCCGTTTGAAAGGACGGCGGGAGAATGGTCGATTATGGCGGATCGCGGTGGAAAAACCTGTCGGTCAAGGCCGTACTCTACAGCGCATTATGGAACTGACCGATGTCTCTATTGCAACTTCCGGCGACTATCAGAATTATTTCGTTCGAGACGGCCGGCGGATCTCGCACACTATTGATCCGCGTACGGCTCGCCCGGTTGATCATACTCTCGCATCCGTCACGGTGTTGCACGAACAGTGCATGTGGGCCGACGCCTGGGCCACTGCCCTGATGGTCCTGGGCCCGCTGGAGGGTTTTGAGGTCGCGGAACGTGAGCAACTGGCGGCCCTGTTTCTTATTCGACATGACGATACTACAATACAAGCGCGGTCGACATCCGCGTTCGAGGCGTACCATCGATGATCGCGAACCTATCCACCATCCTGATCGTCCTCGGTTTGGCCGTGGTGTTCTTCGGCCTGGCTCTGGGGGCCTTATGGGTCGGTCTGGTGATGAAGAAGGGCGGCCGCCGTTCCTGCATTTGCGGCCGGTCGGATCTCGATGAGTCGGGTAGCTGCGACGGTCGTCATGACCCGACTCTCGTGCAGATCAACGTAAACCCAGATTCCCCGCAAAAAAAAGAATAAATCGAGTCCGCATTCTCCTGCCCGCTCGCCAATTATATGGCACTGCTCGGTGTTGGATCGTATTTCGCTGCCCTGGTTTATTCCCGCACGTCCAGGGCCCTGTCCGGAACCATCTTTTCCTGCCTGAGATACCTGCGGTAATCCGCAAATATTCAACAAGCCGAGGGTGCGATATGGTTACTGATTCAAGTCGATGAGATGAACGGAAATGACCCCAGCGGGATTCGAACCCGCGTTGCCGGCGTGAAAAGCCGGTGTCCTAGGCCTCTAGACGATGGGGCCGCTATAGTCCAGGTAGTATAGACGAATCGGCTCTTCCTGGCAACGGCGGAATTGGCCTCCGTTAAATTCAAGCAAGTTTTGTGACGCCCTGGGCCCGGTCGGAATTATCGGGCGGTAGTGCTTGGTATGGGGCAGATACCTCAATGACCCATACTCGGCTCTGGTACTACCGCGAATAGACGATAGCCGGCCACCGGTTTAGGGTTTGGCCCTCCCGCGAGGCAGAGCCCGCCTGGCCGACCGGTACGGATAGCGGGCGCGATTCCAAGCCTGGCTTACCGCGAAGATCAGCGGAATGATCCGTAAAAACCCCGACGGCGATGGGACATAATCCACGCCATGCATCTACAAATACTAAGCCGGCCCGGCGGTTCACTCGGTGCGGGCCAGGCCCCGCGTGTGCAGGTAGTTCAACACCTCGGCGGCCGCCTGCTCCACCGTCAGCTTGTCATTGGCCAGCACGATTTCCGGGTCCAGCGGCGGCTCGTAAGGATCGTCCACGCCGGTAAAGCCCATGCCCTTTCCCGCGGCCAGGGCAGCCCGGGCCTTCTGGTACAGGCCCTTCGGGTCACGCTGCTCGCAGATTTCGATGGGCACGTCCACGAACACCTCGATAAACGTCAGGCCCGCGTCCTGGTGGATTTTACGGGCCTGGTCGCGGTCCTTGCGGTACGGGCTGATGAAGCTGGTCAGGCTGAACAGACCGGCGTCGGCGAAAAGTTTGGTCACCTCACCGATCCGCCGGATATTTTCCTCGCGGTCGGCGGCCGAGAAGCCCAGGTTCTTGTTCAGACCGTGGCGAATGTTGTCGCCGTCCAAAACGTAGGCCAGATGCCCCCGCTGTACCAGGGCATGTTCCACGGTAAAGGCGATGGTGCTCTTGCCGCACCCGCTCAAACCGGTGAACCAGATGGTCGCCCCTTTCTGCTTGAGCAACCCCTCCCTATCCTCGCGACCGACGTGCCCATCGTGCCAGGTGATGTTGGTGGCCTTGATTTCCGTCATCAAAAAATCTCCTTCGGTAATGTTTAAGGAGGGGTCAGTATAGAATCCGAGCTTGTAGCGGGCAATAGCCGCAAAACCTTGTGAAAACCACCAAGCCGTTGCATAATGCCCCGCATGAGCGATGAATCAAACAAACCGAAAATTGTCGTGGCGGAGCGGTTGAGCGCGTCGGCCATGGCTCGGCTGGAGGCCGCCGGGGCCGTGGTCGTGCTGGAGGAATGTGACGAGCCCGCCCTGATTGCGGCCGTTGCCGATGCCGACGCCCTGGTGGTGCGGACCTATGCCAAAGTCACCGCGGCGGTGATCGAGGCGGCCGCCGGCGGGCCCCTGAAAGTGATCGGCCGGGCGGGCGTGGGCGTGGACAACATCGACCTGCCCGCCGCGGCCAAAGCGGGGATTCCCGTCGTGCATACCCCGGCATCGTGTACCTATGCCGTGGCGGACCTGGTCGTCGGGCTGATTATCGCCCTGCAGCGCGGAATACTTCCGGCCGATGCCCGACTGCGGGCCGGCGAATTCAAGCAATTGCGCCTCGAAATCCCCTTGCGCAGCGAGTTGCAGTATCAGACCCTCGGCGTGATCGGCATGGGGCGGATCGGCCGGGCGGTGAGCACTCGCCTGCATCACGGTTTTGGTATGCGGATTATCTATCATGATATTCGCGAGGTCGGCTGGTTGCCTTTCGCGGCCGAGTCGAAACCCAATCACGAGGCCGTCTACGCCGAGGCCGACGTGGTGACCATGCACGTTCCGCTGACGGCCTCGACCCGCGGTATGATCGACGCGAAAGCCCTGGGGCATTTCAAGAAGGGTTCGTTTTTGTTTAATACCTCGCGTGGCCCGGTGGTCGAGGCCCAGCCGCTGGCCGACGCCTTGAACGAAGGCCGACTTGCCGGGGCGGCCATCGACGTGTTCTCCCCCGAACCGCCGCCGCCGGACCACCCGCTCCGCTCCGCGCCCAACTGTATCCTTACCCCGCACATCGCCTCGCGGTCGAAGGAAGGCGTGGCCGCCATGCATGACGTGGTGGAAGATGTGATCGCGGTCCTCGAAGGCCGGGAGCCGACGTATCAGGCCGATCCGGCCTTGAGTTGAACCTTGTTATCTGATCGGCCGCTGGTTGCGACTTGGATAGTCATGGAGGGGCGGCGGGACAGCGTGATCGAGACAACAGATTGGGCCGGCAAGCCCTTCTTCGAAAAGCTACTTCGCTAACCGTATTGATTGCCATGGTATGTTGAGTGGAGCAAGCGGGTGACTCTTCGATCCGGTAGAAAACGTATTCCCCGCCGGGCGGACATCTGGCCGCGGGCGTATCGGCGTCATCCGATTACGGCCGCCATCGTGCTGCTTCTCGCCGTTATGGTCCTCTGGCGGCGCGTGGATGCACCGGCCGGCACCGATCACGATCGCTATCACAATAAGACCGTCACTTGCGTTCGCGTGGTTGACGGCGACACTCTCATCATCGACGTGCCCGACGGCAACAAAGACCATACGCGGGTCCGCCTGTGGGGCGTGGACACCCCCGAGACGGACAAAAGTCCGCGTGGCGCAGGCTATTTCGGAGCCGAGGCTTCGGAATTCGCCCGCCGGATGGTCGAGGGCAAGCCCGTGCGGATCGTGCTGGTCCCCGCCCGCCCGCGGGACCGATACGAACGGCTGCTGGCCTACGTATATCTGGCGGACAGTAAGACCATGCTTAACGAGGAGCTTCTCGCCCAGGGTTACGCCTACGCGGACCACCGTTTCGATCATCCCTGGAAACAGCATTTCGCGGACCTCGAAAAAACCGCTCGAAGCAAGAAGCTCGGTCTCTGGGAAAACGTAACCCCCGACCAGTATCCCGAATGGCGGAAGCGATACGAGGAAAAGCGATCTGTCCCATCGCCGCCCGCTGACCGGGAAGAAGGGTAGCGGGCGACAATGAGACGGGGCGACATAGGGACGGCGGATTCAGGCGTGACCATCAGTCCGAACGACGACCCGCCGCCCCGCCCCAATCCGAGGGCCTGTTCTGCCCGAACTGCGAGTACGATCTGACCGGCCTGACCGAGCCGCGTTGCCCGGAGTGCGGGGAACCGTTCGACCGGGAAGAGCTGATTCACTGGAGCAGGTTGCGGCAGCGATCGGATGCGCCTTTGCTGATCGACGGGACAACGGGACCACTCGCCATTCTCCGGATCTTCCGGGACAGTCTGTTCCACCCCGTCCGGTTGGCTCGCCAGATATCACCCGCGGCGGGAAAGGATTGTGTACTGGAATATAGTGTTGCAACACGGGTGGTAGCCGGCGCGATACTGTTGTTATGTAGTTCCCTGGCCGAAAGCCCCGGACCTGGAGACAATCGCATCGCGGTCTTTATCATGCCATTAATCGTTTGTGGGGTATCGGTCGGTTGCGAAGTATACCTTGCCCGCATTATGTCAAGAAACCTCAAACCTTATATGGTTCCCTCGCAACACCGTTATCGTTTCTGGCGCACCGTGTGTCAATGTTACTCAGGCCATCTGATCATCACCTGTTTGATAATCGGCTTGTGGGGCATCGTTGTATCCCGACACAGAGTGATGCCGGTAAACGACCATACCGTGAACACGCTGATCGGCGTCTTATGTGTCGCATCTGTATTGTGGTGGTGGATTAACTTAGGTATAGCCGTGGCCATCCGGGGCGGGCCGTCATCGATCCGTTATGTCGTGATCCTACTCATTCCCCTGATCGCGGCGGCCGGAGGGCTGGTTGTATTCATACCGCTGATGTTGCTGTGCTCTGTCGTTTTTTGATCATTCGGTTTTCGCGGCCCTCGGCGGTACCGGATCGAGGCCGCCGAGGCCGAAGGGCAGGCAGCGCAGCAGGCGGCGGACGCCCAGCCAGCTTCCCCGCAGGATCCCCCATTCACGCACGGCTTGGATGAAGTATTCGCTGCACGACGGGTAAAACTTGCAGGAGCCAACCAACAACGGAGATAGAATCACCTGGTATGCGCGGATCATCATCACCACATACAGAACCAGTACGCGATGGATGACGTGAAGTGCTTTCATGGTGAGTCTATTCTATCTTGACAGGATAGTGTTGTCCTTGCTCGGGGTTGTCTCGTACGCCTTTTTGATATTCGCAGCGGCCCGTTGATGCCCTGCGACAGGGTATTGTTCGGGCTTGGTTCGTTCCTTCCCCGCCCGCCGGTTCGCCTAAACGTGTTATATCACTGATGCCCTGCCCTGGCCCTTCCAAAGCGGAGGAATAAAAAGTTGCCAACAGGCATTCCACGAGTTCAGATTACCATTCTCCGTGATCCGCCAGGGATATTCACATGGTTTACGATTGCATTTTCGGGTTGTACTATCCCGGTACTCCGCGACTGCCGTTATAAAGCTGGCCGTTGCCCCGGGTATAACAGTGCAAAACAAAAAATGCGCCAAACGAACCCATTTTGCCAATATGCGGCAAGTGGTTGTATGACAAGAACATATGTTATTAATGGGCCCCGGCATGAGCAGCCTCCGGCGGTGCTTCCCTACGGTGTTGCAGCGGCCTGTCCTTGTCGGGTCTTGACCGGTTCTCTGGGGTTCTGTGTCGCGGCATTCCAATCGGTGCGGCGAGGCCCCGACGGACCCGGCTTGCCTGTATATGCCGCGAAACCGTTTGGCAGCGATGCTCTAATCGGGTAAAAATGGTTGTGGCGGGGTGGCTTTCTGTAAAAAGACCAAGACGTTTTTTGGAAATATTTGTATGCAACGCAGCCAGTTCAAGTATCGGCCGATCATCGGGTTGGAAATCCACGTACAGTTGGCCACCCGTACCAAGCTTTTCTGTTCCTGCCCGGTGGTCTTCGGGGCCGAGCCGAATAGTTGCGTATGTCCGGTCTGCCTGGGCATGCCCGGCGTCCTGCCGGTGATGAACCGGCAGGCTTACGAATTTAGCGTCCGCACGGCCATCGCTCTTAACTGCCAGATCGCCCCGTTCACCAAATGGGACCGCAAGAGCTATTACTATCCCGATCTGCCCAAAAACTATCAGATCAGCCAATACGACCTGCCTCTCGGCTTCGACGGCGCTTTCGACGTACCCGTGGACGGGGGTGGTGAGTCGCGCCGCGTACGCATCCGAAGAGCCCATCTTGAAGAAGATGCGGGTAAGAACCTGCACGAAACCCCGGGGATTACTCAGGTAGACCTCAATCGTACGGGCACCCCCTTGTTGGAGATCGTCACCGAGCCGGACCTGGCCTCGGCGGACGAGGCTTATAGCTTCTGCGTCGAGTTGCAAAAACTGGTCACTTATCTGGGGGTTAGCGAGGCCAGTATGCAGAAGGGACAGATGCGTTTCGAGCCGAACATCAACGTGGTCATCGCCGACGGAGATCGGGAATATCGAACCCCGATAAGCGAGGTCAAGAACCTTAACAGCTTCCGATCCGTGCGAAACGCTATTGCCTATGAAATCGAACGACAGATCAACGACTGGCTCGCCGACCGCGACTACGTGATCGACAAGCGGTCCAAGGAAAACCGCGGTTGGGACGACAATCGCGGGGTTACCGAGTTTCAACGGGGTAAGGAGGAAGCCCACGATTACCGCTATTTTCCAGACCCGGACCTGGTCCCCGTGGAAATCGACGATACCTGGCTGGAACGGATTCGCGCGTCCGTGGGCGAATTGCCGCGCGAACGACAATCCCGGATGGCTCGGTCCTACGGCCTGACCGAGTCGGACGCGGCCACCATCCTGAGCGACAAGGCCACCGCCGACCTGTTCGAGCAGGCCGCCTCCGCTGGACATCCGCCGACCTTGGGCAAACAGTTCATCAGTTTCTGGTCGGCCAAGGCCAACGAACGCAAGGTCGCCATCGCCGCCTTGGGGATCGATGCCGAGCGCCTGGGGCAACTGTCGCTTATGACCGCCGACGGCATAATAAACGCCACGGCCACGGCGACCATCGCCGAAAAAATGCTCGCCTGCACCGATCCGCCGCGAACTATCGCCGAAACCGAAGGGTTGCTCCAGGTCCGTGACGAGGGACAAATGAACGCGTGGGTTGACCAGGCCTTCGCCGCTAACGAGCAAGCCGTCCGTGACGCCCTGGCCAACCCGAAAAAAATGCAACAGGCTCGCGGCTTCTTGACCGGACAGGTCATGAAGATTTCCGGCGGCCAGGCCGACCCGAAAATCGTTGGCAAGATGATCACGGAGAAGCTCGCGAACATGGCCGGCTGATACTACGACATCCGCACGGGCGAAACCGTGGTTCCGCAACCCATGGATGTGTTCGATCCCTGTTATGGATACGCCTCCGCTAACCCCCGAATTACTGATCGCTGCCTATGCCCAGGGCATCTTTCCCATGGATGTCGAGGGCCAAATCCAGTGGTTCAGTCCCGATCCACGGGCGATCATTCCCTTGGACGGTTTCCATGCATCACGCAATCTGCGGCAGACGTATCGGAGCGGGCGGTTCGAGGTTCGCTTCGACACCTGCTTTGAGGACGTTATCCGGCAATGTGCCCGCCGCCAGGAAGGCACCTGGATCTCGAAGGAAATTGTCGATGCGTATACGGCCCTGTACGAACTCGGTTTCGCCCATTCGGTGGAATGCTGGCATGGCGGAGAGCTCGCCGGCGGACTCTATGGCGTGGCTCTGGGCGGAGCGTTTTTCGGAGAATCCATGTTTCACCGTAAAACCGACGCATCAAAAATCGCTCTGCTGGCCTTGGTCGAGCGGATGAAAGAGCGTGGATTTACTCTCCTGGATATCCAGTTTCTTACCCCGCACTTGACGCGGTTTGGCGCGGTGGAAATACCCCGCCGCCAGTATCTGATTCGGCTGCAAGCTGCGCTGAAGGTATTTAAGTGTTCTATTTGTTGAACGGGTGCCCTGATAATCACGGCCAATACGAATACGCTTAGCACCTGTATCGCCTGGCAGAGGGTGTTGCTGTTGGTGGTGCCGCCGCGTTGCCTGCTGCCTGAACTAGATTCGGATTCCGCAAAAGCTCATGGAATGGTGCATGAATCGGCCACCGACTTGTCGATATTACCGGGAGCCGGAGCGAACCGGCGACTCTCTACCGGAGTACGCGACCATGAGGAAATGGCAACGTCGAAACACTATTGCAAGACGATTGACCTTGTACGGCGTCTGGATGACGGTGGTGGTACTGTCTGCCGGGTGCATGCAACCGATCAACGCGTTGCGCAAAGGGCCTTCGATGGCCGGCGGCCATTATTCCAAGGAAGAGCTGCGCGAGGCCCTGGGTGATTTCGCGGACTATTTCGTGAGCACGATCAAGCAGGCGGCCGTTGACGTGGACGAATCGGCGGACAACCGCAAGGCCGTCCGCAAGATCACCCTGCAATGGAAAGTGCGCATGGTCTCCGCCTGCCGCACCGTCCTGGAACAGGACGACCCGATCAAGGCGTTCCTGGACGCCTGGGTACTCTGCACTCGCCTGCGGCTGTACTTCACCGAGGGCGAGGGACAGGCCCTGTTCGGCGAGAGTCAGCACATCGCGGTGGAGGCTGCCCAAAAATTGGAGGCGGATATCGCGCGGATCGGATCGGCCTTCCTCACCCCGGACAAGTTGGCCTCGACCCGCAAGGAGGTCGAACGGTTCGCCGCGGAAAACCCCATGACCGGCGTCTTCTCGCGTAACGTGGTGCGTACGCCTCCGCCGGAAAAAGACGTGGCGAATCCTTTCGTGTCGATCATCACCATGCCCCTGGCTCCGTTCCGCACCTTCGAGGGGATCGACCGCGGGGCCGAGGCCATCAAGGGCTTTACCGTGGTGGCCGACCGTTTTACCGATATCGTTGACGGCTTACCCGAAACCACCCGCTGGCAACTGGAGCTGTTGATCTACGAATTGGAGGAGAGCGAACTTATCCTCCGCTTCCTGGCCAGCATGGAGGAATTTACGGCAAGCACCAAGGATCTGGTAGCGACGGCCGATCGCCTTCCTGAGCAGTTGCGCGAACAGACCGGCAAGCTGATCGAGGAAATCGACGCTCGACAGGCGAATCTGCAAGCCTCGCTGAAGCATACCGAAACGGCGGCGACGGCCATCGAAAAAGCCATGCAGCGCGTGAACGAGGCCGCCACCACCCTCGATACGACCAGCCATAGCGTCACCGAGACGGCCCGGGCCTGGGAGTCGGCCGCCCATACCATCGGCCAGACGGTCAAGGAGTTCCAAAAGGAGCCCGGCACCGCCCCGGCCACCCGTCCGTTTGATATCAACGATTACCGCTCGACCGCCGAGGCGCTGACCCAGACGGCGGTTGAACTGCGCACCTTGACCACGGAAATTCGCGAACTGCTGGCCGAGGAACAAATTGCCCGGCAGATCGAGGACGTGGATACCCGCTTGAAGGAAACGGTGGACCACACCGCCGAGCAGGCCCGGCATTTGAGCAATCAACTCACCTGGCGGGGCGTGCTGCTGTTGGTGATGGCCTTTGGCTTAGCCTTGATCTACCGTGCAGTTTCCTGTCGGATGGGTAAGCGTGCGGGGTAAGAGACCGAATCGGATTCTATGGTTGCACCGTTTAGGGTTCCTCAAGTTTTAGCAACCAGCGTTTGAGGGCAATGCCGTGTTCGGCCGAGAACCCGCCGAGCGAGCCGTTACCGGCGATGACCCGATGACAGGGAATCACCAGGGGGATCGGGTTGCGGGCCAATGCGCCGCCCACCGCCCGGGCGGCACGGGGATGGCCGATTTGCCGGGCCAGTTGGCCGTAGGTCAGGGTGTGCCCGGACGCGATCCGGACGCAGGCTTTAAGTACCGTCTTCTGGAACGGGCTCAAGCCGGAAAGGTCGGTCTTCACGCGAAATGAAACTCGCCGCCCGGCGAAATAATCCGCCAGTTGGTTCCTGAGCTCGGGGTATAAATCCCGATCATATCCGGCATCGGCAAACCGACGAGACAGAATGGCACGCGCTCGGGCCGGCGGCGATTTCATCAGGAGAAGATGAGCCAGTCCGCGTGGTGTTCCTACGAAACCCACGGAGCCGAACGGAGCTATGATCACGGTGAATCGGTACATGCAGATTCCTTATCCAATCATTGCTCCTCCATCCCGACGCGTCGCGGTGGTATGCTCTTGCGGACCTCGTCGGTATACAGCCCGATCCGCTCGAAGGGGATCGGCTTGAAGCCCTTCGCCCATGCGGGCGACTCCGGCCGTAGACGGAAATCCTGTTTGGCGGCGTCAATGAATAGCGGATCCACATCGACCAGATTGTTTTCAATCGTCACAATCGGGTCCGCAAGGTTATCGAGCAGACGAAGCCATTGCTGGTTGTCCACCGCGATATTGCGGACGACCTGGTTGTACTTGGCCAGGGCCGGTTCGTCCTCGTATAGAGTGAGTAATTCCGGATAGCGGGTGCTCCAAGGCGGCTCTTTATAGGGGACGGCCTCCAGCCGTTCGACTAGGGTGTTATTCGTTCCGTCAAAGTAATATTTCGCCCAACCCAGGCCGCGGGAATCGACCTGCACGGCGTATTTGCAATCTACGAAGATGTTATTCTCGACCGTGTTGTTGCGCCCACCGCCGACCAGGACGCCCATGTACATCTTGTAGCATACGTTTCCGTACACCGTCGTACCGCTGGACCAGTCGTCCAGATATATGCCTTGCGTACCATGCAGGAGTGTTGATGGCGGACCAAGATGATGGAAATAGTTGTAGCGAATCACGTTTCCTCGCGCGGTCCAGTCCCGACCCATGTAGAACGCCCCCGCGTCATCGGTTTCCAAGCATACGTTGTAAACCTCGTTGTATTCGAACACATGGTCATTGCCTATTAGTCCCAAAGCCATGTGCGGTGCGTCGTGAATCAGGTTATGGGCAACCCGGCAGCCGACTCCGACTACGCTGACCGCTGATCGATAAGTACGTCGGATTCGACTGTAGTTGTGGATATGGTTATTGACCGCGGTATGACCGCAGGGCGTGAGGGTGTTCCGGTCGCCGCCCTCGAGCGTAATTCCGCTGTCGCCGATCTGGTCAATATCGCAACCGGTCACTTGGTGGCGTAGCCCGCCCTTGATCATGACGGCACTGCCGCCGATATTGCGCAGAGTGCATCCGGCAATCTTGTTATCCGTTCCATCGTGAACGGTAAGCGTCGATCCGCGACTGAACTCCAGCCCCAGGCCGCGCAGGGTTACGAAGGAGACCTTCCGCATGGATACGATTGTATTGAGTACGGAAACAAAGGCTTGCGCGGAGTGGCTGTCCGCCGGTGGCCAGAAATACAGAATCCCGCTTTGACGATCGAGATACCATTCTCCGGGCGAATCCAATTCGGACAGGGCGTTCAATACATAATAACGCTGACCATTGCGATAGCCGTAGGGATGATAAGGGGGTACGGTGCGGATGATCTTTTCTTGAAGGTCGATTGCTTCCACTTGGTCGTAGCCATCCGACCAGTCCCAGAACCAGAACCCATGCATGCGAAGGTCCGGCTCGTCCACCCATCGCACGGGTCGGTCCCCTTCGTAGGTGAACTTGCCCACCCGGTCACCTGTAAGGCCATGTACGGTGAACACATCGCCGCCGACCACCTTGCCGATGGTCGTGAAACCCTCGTTCGGCCAGCGGGCCAGGGTCATAGGTCGATCCTGAAAGAATAGTTCCGGGCGTTTCCCGGGTGTTACCGGATCTCCGTAATCCGTGATTCCGACTTCCTTGAGATCAGCGGCCCAAACCTTTGTTCGGGCGGCTTCATCAAGTCGTTTGAGAATAGCCGGGTCCGTGACCGGTTTGAAGTTCGTGATCGGCCGTCCGCCGAGAAGGCGGACCTTTGCGTCCCCATGAGCGCGGTATGTGATCGGTGTTTCGGCGGTGCCCGTATCCTTGGCCGTAAGCTCGAAGGTCCGCTCCAGGACGTAATCCCCCTCGTGAATATGCACGGTAACGCCGCCGGCCGGCAGTGGCCCCTGCCGCTTGAGCCGACGGATTTCGTCGCGAGCCCGTTCGATGGTAGCGAATGGGCCGTCAGACTTATCTGCATTGCTTTGCGCAGGGCGGCCGGTCCATGCGTCGTTTCCGTCGATGGCAACATGTAAATCGAGCCCCAGGCTCGTACTGCAGGGGAGCAGCAGGGCGAACAGGAATATCCCCCTCAACGTTTCGCATGATCTTTTCATCAATCGTTCCTCCCATTCGTGGTTATCTATATTCCCCGCGGGACGCATGTCCCGTGACCTTTGGCCATTCCAATTGTTTATCTTCGAGGTAGCGAGTCAGGCGGCAAACGGTCTCGTAGAGTCGCCCAGGAGTTGTGGGGTCAAGGTCGAATGGCGCGGCGACGGCCGCCAATGAGCCTTGCACTTCCCAACGGTAGTTTCCCGGGGCATACGCAAACAGGTGGCTTATGCCGGTTTCCACAAGCCGCGAACATATGTCTCGGGAGGATGCCACAAGCCGATAACCGTCAATGGTTTGAGTCGCAGTCCCCGGGTCATTAGCCTGAAAATCGGACATCGGGGCGGCTCGCCAGGCGAGATGAGTGCGCGGGGTTTCCACAATGGCCATCCACCATTGCCGGCTCTCGCTGCTGGTCCCGAAACCGAGTTCGTATGTGTAACAGAAGAGGGTAATCGGTCTGCCCGAACTTGATCCATATAGCAGATGGCTGACATGCCGGTTGTGCCCTCGGCGGATCATGAGCAGATTATGGTATCTTTCCTGGATACAGATCAGGTCTTCGTGGGTATAATGCATATGATGTTCCGCCGCCAGTGGCTGGAGGGTGCGACGTTCCCGACGGCGGACCATGACGATTCGGCCGGCCAGGGCGGCCAGCAGACCCAATCCGAAAATCGACCAGACAGTTTGCATAAAACTTTGGCCAGGCGGTAATTCGGGGGATTACGAGGCAAAACCGCCGATACATTCAAAATAGGGTAATATTTGCGACCATGCAAGCGGGGGCGAAGTGTAAGGAAGACGTTGTGGCCGATGAATTGGACAAATTGGTGGGGCATGAGGTAGTGCTGGATACGGCCGGGCCGGTAGTCTATATGGGGCGTCTGGTCGAGTGTAACGTCGGCGGGTTCTGGTTGGTCGATGCGGACCTGCATAATTGCAGCGAAGGCCACGCTACCCGCGAGCAGTATATTTCCGAGTCCGCCCGCGACGGCATCCACGTCAATCGTCGTAGAATCCACGTTTTTCGGCACGCGGTGATCAGTATCTCCGTGCTTGGAGAAGTGGTAACCGACTGAGCAGGAAATCTCTTATTTTACTGGATTGACGCATGTTGGGGCATCGGGCAGAATGCGTGCCGATCGACTCTGGTCCCCCGGTCCCTTGGAGATGTCGAGCAGCGGATCGCGGGTATGGGATGAGGATGTAAGTGTGAGTCCCCTGCCGGCCGAGAGACGGGGCAGGTATGGATGGTATGCGTGAAACGGAAACGGGCAAGACATACCGATCGTGATGACCAGACGGTTGCCCAGCCGCCTCCGCTGCGTCTGATAGGGGGGCAATATGAAATCGTCGGCCGCTGGCCGATCATGGCCCTGTCCGCTCTGACCTATCTGCTTTCCCTGCCCCTGTTCGCTCCTTG
>JAAYCU010000249.1 GCA_012729595.1 Phycisphaerales bacterium | reverse complement strand
TATACGCCGCTGCAAGTGTCATCTGGGAAATCCGGGTTGAGGAAGGTGTATCGCTCATACCCAAAATACATGATCATGTCGTAAATACGCTGGAAAGCGTTGCGGGCCAGGCCGGGATTCTCGCCCACCATCTTCAGGTATTCGTCGAAAGCCCCTTCCCAGTGCAGATTAAGAAAGCGTTGCTGATCGATGTTCCGGTTAACCAGCTCCAGCAGTTCCTCTTTATTTGCCATGACCAAAAACCTCCCTGAAAAACGAGAGTCCACGGCCACTCGCGTTGGGTCTGGTGGGCCCGCTCAGGAATTATCAGGTTCCCGGGCCAATCGGCCGCAGCGTGTTATTTGGATGTTTGCCCTATGGTGTGGTTGCGGAGTCGACGGCGTCATAGGATCGGACCTATCATCCGATATTAGGCCGCGTTTTTCGTTAAGTCAACGATCTATACGAACAAGACACTGACAAATATGATGTTACAACAGCACGAGCCCGCGTGTCGCTATCGACATAATCATCACTATTATTGGCATGACTGGCCATGCTGATTGATGTTTCCAGATCGCCACATCTTGCGGGAGAAGTCCAGACCAGCGGTATCCTGCCTGGATAGCAATTTCCCTATCAGGATGCGCCGTTTGTGCCACTCATATCAGGTGGCAACGGCTTGGTGAATTTGCATTTGGGATATTTGCTGCAACCCAGAAACTTTCCAGAACGCCCCTCGCGGATCATCATCATTTCCCCGCATTCGTCACAGGCTATTTCGGTGGGAATTGGTTTGGCCCTTTGAGGCGCGGGCATTTCGATCTCCGCGCGTTTTTTGGCCTCGCCGCGCAGGTTAACCGAGCACTTGCACCGGGGGAAGTTGCTGCAACTGAAAAACGGGCCGAATCGGCCGGCCTTCAAGTTCAGCTCGTGACCGCATTGCGGACAGGACAGGGGTTTTTCCGGCCAGGTTTCCACCACCGGCTTGCCGGTCCGAGTTAAGGCGAACCCCGGCGGCAGAGTATCCGACGCGGCCCCATCGATTTTTGTCTTTCCTTTCGAGACCGTCTTCCGTCCAGTGGTCGAGGCGTTGGCTTGCGAATCCCGCTCCGTATCGATATCGCTCGGCACAGTCTGCAAGCCATTGGCTGGGGCTTCAGCCCGTAAGGCATCGAGTTTTTCAATCGGTTTGGCGTTGCGACAGGCGGGGAATCCACTGCAGGCTATAAACTGTCCCCTACGACCGCTCTTGATATGCATCGGGCGGCCGCAACGCTCGCAATTAAAGCCGGCCTCGACTACCGGCACTTCCTTGCGTTCCAGCCGAATCCCCTCGGGCAGTGGCAAGGTATTCTTGCATGTCGGGTATTGGTCGCATCCGAGAAACGCCCGCATTCCCCGCCGACGGACTTTCATGGTCCCGACCCCGCAGGCCGGGCAGGGCTGTTCCAGCTCTTCTTCCTTAACCAGCTTAAACGGCACCCCCTGTTCGTCACAGGCAATCGTATGCCGGCATGCGGGATAACCGCTGCAACCCAGGAAAGAACCGTGTCGCGATTGCCGCAGAATCATATCTTTGCCACACAACTCACAGGCAACATCAATCTTCTGCGGCCCCACAGGCCGCCCCTCGCGGTCTACGTTCATTGCCCCTTTGCATTTCGGATATTTCGTGCAGGAAAGAAAACGTCCGGTCCTGGCCCAGCGATAGACCATGTCCCCCCCGCATAATTCGCACTTATACGGGCTGGGCTCGGCCTTGACCGGTTCCATTTCCTCATGGGCGCGGAGCAGGTCGCGATGAAACGGATCGTAAAATTCGTGCAAAACCTTGACCCAGTCGAGATGGGCTTCCTCGATCTTATCGAGTTCATCCTCCATGAACGAGGTGAATTTATACTCCATGACGTCAGGAAAGTGGGCCAGTAATTTCTCGGTCACTATGGACCCTTTATCGGTGGCGTACAACCGCCGATCGATCTGCTCGACGTAACCTCGATCCTGAATGGTCTGGATAATACTGGCGTAGGTACTTGGACGGCCGATCCCTTCAGCCTCTAATCGCTTGACCAAGGAAGCCTCGGTATACCGCGCAGGCGGGCTGGTAAACTGCTGTTCCGGTTCAATATCGAACGGAACCACCTCCTGTCCGGCACGGACCTCCGGTAGTAAAGCCTGGTCTCCATTAGACTTGGGTAGCCCGGCTACCCGGTAAAACCCGTCAAAAGCCAGCGTTCGCCCAGTGGCCTTGAATTCCATTTCCCCGATTTTGGTTGGGGTTGTGATCGAAATCGCGGTCGAATCCCACTCGGCGGCCGTCATCTGACAACTAATGAAGCGTCGCCAGATCAGGTTATAGAGCTTGAATAAAGGTTCGCTCAGTTGCTTTTTCAATGATTCCGGATCGCGGGCGGCATCCGTCGGCCGAATAGCCTCGTGGGCCTCCTGGGCTCGTTTGCGGGACTCATAAATCTGCGGCCGATCCGGTAAATATTTGTCTCCACAATTACTCTTGATCCAAGACCGGGCGGCTTCGACCGATTCGGTACTCAGATTGGTCGAGTCGGTTCTCATATAGGTGATTAATCCAACCGGGCCATCCTCACCGGCAAACTCCACACCTTCGTACAACTGCTGGGCCAGCTTCATGGTTCTTGTTGTGGAAAAGCCCAATTGGGTACTCGCGGCCTGTTGCAAGGTCGCGGTCGTGAACGGGGCGTTGGGTTTACTCCGGGTTCGCCGGGTCTGAATATCGGCGACCCGGAATGGCGGTAAGGCGTTCCGGTCAAGTCGTCCTACCAAGTCCACGACTCGCAGACCGCGATGGGCATATTCCGTCCAGACGTGTTCCTCCAATTCCTCCACCACGAAGCCGAGGGCTTCGGCCACCTGACGGGCCTGATCCACGGCACTGGTAAAGGCGGAATCAGGAGCGGCAGCTCCCTCATATAGCCCGACAGGTTTGAACGGCTTTCCATCTATGCTCACCAACGAGGCCTGCAGGGCCTTATGGCCGGAAATCCATTCAAGTATCTCTTTTTGCGTGTGGCTCTTGTCTGGATCGTCACCGCCGGCTAAAAAGCGTTCCCATTCGGGAGCCAATTGGTCGGCCTGAGCCATGGATAGAGCGAAGAACCCGGTTATTGTCCAATATTCCTGGGGGATGAAAGCGCGTATTTCCTGTTCCCGCTCGACCACCATACGGACGGCCACCGATTGTACCCGACCAGCGGAAAGACCTTTGGCAACCTTCTTCCACAATAATGGACTCAGTTCATAGCCTACGATGCGGTCAAGCACCCGCCGGGCCTGTTGCGCATTAACCTTATCCATATCGATCTGGCAGGGTTGAGCAAAGGCCTCGCGAATCGCTTTTTGGGTGATCTCATTAAAAACGACCCGCTGGGTCATGTTTTCATCCAATTCCAAAGCCTTGGCCAGATGCCAGGCAATGGCCTCCCCCTCGCGATCAAGGTCGGTAGCGAGATAGACCGCCGTACTCTTGCCGGCGTGTTTGCGGAGTTCACCAATGATCTTTTTGCGCCCGGGCACCAGCTCATAGGTCGGGGCAAAACCGTTCTCGATATCAATGGCTAGCCCGTTTCCCGGCAGATCCCGAATGTGGCCCATCGAGGCCTTGACCACGAAGTCACGCCCCAAATACTTGTTGATGGTTTTGGCCTTCGCCGGAGATTCCACGATTACTAGATACTTACCCGTGGCGGATTTACGTCCCTCAGAGGGCATCTCTTCCGTGGGGGATTTTCTTTTTGTTGTCCTGCTGGCCAATGTGGTCGCTCACTTGTCTGCTATAAGCAAAAAAACCCTCGACCGGCCACTTAATAGCGAAACCGGCCCCGCCAAGGTGTTATAACGCCGCTTTGTTCTCCTAGCGCATTATTGCTCGGTTCAGTTCGGCGGCAACCCTGATTATCGGAGTCGGAGATTCTATCGGCTGCCAAGCCTCCGGGCTACAATGCCTTATACTCAAGAAATACCCCGATTCCGGCTGGAGTACGCATAATTAACGAAATTCACTGGCGATGGCAACCCGAAAAAAAAGGGGCATTCTATACGCAGCCCCGGATTGGGGCTTGCTTTTGCCGACGGGTTAAGTATCTTTTACTCTCTTTGCCAACAATAGGGCGATGGCAATAGCACAAAAGGAACAGATAAGCCATGATGAAGTTTTTAAGAAAGCACATGAAGTATCTTTTGGCCGTGTTTATGGCCTTGCTCGTGAGTGTATGGCTCGTGGGTGATCCACTCAGCACCTATCTGCGTGGTGATCAGGATTTTGGCAAGGAAGTCTGGGGCGAAGCTCTTGGGCAAGCGGTGCGTCAGAAGGATATCACCCAGACGATGCGTCTGACGGAAACGCTGGAGGCCATGGGGATCAACTGGGCGGCCGCCTGGCGTTACCCCTTCCTTAAATTGGTCTTGGGCCGTTCCGAGGTCATGCCCCCTCAAGCTCGCCAGTTCATTATGGCGCCCCCCGAGGCCGGCGATCAGATACGGCAGACTGCGATGGAGGTTCCCGACTGGCTGTTCCTAGATCTGGCTGCTCGTAATAGCGGCGTGTTCGTACCTCGCGAAGAGGTCGATTTGTTCAAAAATTGCTGGGGCATCACTCCGGAACTTCTGAATGTGATCCGCGAACGCCGCCAGATTTCCCTTGAAAGTATTAACGAAGCCTTGCTGTCCCTGATACGCATCCAGGAGTCCGCCTTGCTTGCCTGCGAGGCCGTCCAGGTCAGCGAAGCGGATATCCAGGATTTCATCAGACAAACAAACGAACAAATTCGAGTGCGCATAGTGTCCGTCGATGCCGGCAAGTTTCTCGATGCCGTCCCGTCGCCGACCGAGGAGGATTTGCGACAACATTTCGAGGCATATAAGAATGTGACCAGCCAGCCGGGCGAGGCCCTCGCATTCGGTTATCAACTGCCCGAAGCCGTACAGGTGGAATATATCCAGATCAACATGGCCGCCCTCGTCGAACGACAAAAAGTCACCGAGGAGGAAGCCTTCGAGTACTGGAAGAACAATCGTGGCGAGTTTACCAAACCTCTGGAGCAGGCCAGCACCGCGCCAGCAACCCAGCCTTCGCCTCCCGAGCCATACGCAACTTTCAGCGAGGCCAGGAGCCTGGTAATCACCAAGCTTTCCGAGACCAAGGCCAGGAACGAAGCCCTGCGTATCGCCCGTGAAATGATCACCCAACTCGGAAGACCCTGGGCCGATGCCCCCACGACCCAGCCCGGTGGTTTTAAGGAAATTCCGACCGGCGTGCAATCCGAAACGGTTTATCCGGAATTGATCGAGCGCATGGAAAGCCGTTACGGACGGGTTTTCAAATATGCTCGGACGCATATGCTCGATGTCAAGGATATGCGCGACTCACCGGAGATTGGTCGCTCGACCGCCATGGCCGGCACGCCTCAGCAAATCCCCTTTACGCAAGCCGCCTTTTATGTGACCGGCTTGAAGGCAAACCCGACGGATAATCCCAATCATGTGAGATTATTCCGCAACGTCAACGAAACATGCGCGGAACCCTTCGTAGACCCTGAAGGCAACGTATATGTGTTCCGCACGGTAGCCGGCCGCCCGGCCCAACCGCCGGAATCCATGGATATGGTCCGGGATCGGCTCATCGAGGATATTCGCAAGCAACAGGCCTTTGCCGAGGCCCAGAAAGTAGCCGATGCCCTGTATGTGTCCGCACAAAGCCATGGCCTGAAGGAGGCGTTCGAGCAGGACGCCGGCTTGCAGGAAAAACTCGGCGAAACCGCCCTGGCCGAGCCAAAACCGTTTACCCGTAAAATGGTTTATTCGTTCGGCGGGGGCCGACAGTTGTATCCAGGCATGATCCCGGACTTTGGGTACGACCCGGATCTTGTGGAAGCCTGTTTCCGGCTGGCTCGCGAGGCATCAGGGCAGGCCGAACCCAAGATAAGCCTGTACGAGCAGAAATCCCATCAACGTTGGTTGGTGATCCAGTGGGTTGAATCCCTGCCGGTTACCCGAGAGGAATACAATCAAAGACGGGAAGATGCCGCCCAAAGTCTGCGATCCAGTCGCCAAATGACTGTTCTGCGTTCCTGGTTTGATCCCGAGCAAATCCGCGCTCGAATCCAATGGAAGGATGCCCGGCCCGTCGCACGAGATGAGCAGGAATCTCCCGACGAGACCCCCGCGCAAGCCATAGAGGAAGATTCAACGGAGGCCGAGGAGGAGGGCTGATGGCCCATCCACAATTGGGCGGCAGTAGATGGCAAGCCCCATACCCTTGGGTGTGGCTTGCCATGCTGACGGCCGTTAGCTTGGCCGTGCTCGCTTATTATCCTCTCGAGCGGGATCAGCAGTTCGTCTATGACGATCTGCCCATTATCGTAGAAAATCCTCTGATCACCGCTCCCGGGCCTTGGTATCGCTTCTGGTTGAATCCCTACTGGCCTCGCCATTTATCCCGCGACCTCCTGTACCGCCCTCTGGTCATGGCCAGCTTTCGGCTCAACACCCTGTTTTCGGAGGACGGGGTGCCCAATGCTATCTCTTTTTACCGGGCCAATATTCTGCTACATGCCCTGACCGCAGCGGGCGTGGTGGTGCTGGGTTATCGATTGACCGGCCGGGCTTCTGCCGGTCTGCTGGCTGGCACGCTTTTTGCCGTACATCCGGTTAACGCCGAAGCGGTAGCCACCGCCTGCGGACGCTGCGAGGTGCTGGCTGGATTGTTTGGAGTCTGGCTGCTAGCCCTGCAGGTTATTCCCACCGGATCGGAAAACGCTCGATCAACATGGTCCTACGTGCTCGGTCCGCTATTGTTTCTAGGCGCGATCATGAGCAAGGAACATGCTATTCTTCTATGGCCGGTTATTTTCATCATGGATCTTGGGTATCGGCGCCTTACTCCCATGGAACAAAGACTGCCCCTGCGTCAGTGGTTTAATCGCTATCTGGCTCCCCGGCATGCCGGGTATGCGTTAGCCTGCATGGTCTTTTTCGTCCTGCGTTTCGCGGTGTTTGGACAATACCTTCTGCCGGCCCAAACCAGTTTTCGAATATGGGAACACCCCATGGGCTATGTCGGCCTGCTTGAACACGTGCTGACGCCTTTTCGGCTGCTGGCCCTTATCGGCCAACTGTTCGTACAACCTTCTCGCCTCTGTCCGATCTGGTCTGTTCCCGCCCTGGCCCCGGCCGACCATCTGTCCGCCGATGTGCTTGCGGGGATGGTCCTGGCCGTCGCCTTGCTCGGCCTGACCGGATGGCTTTGGTGGCGACGGTCCCTGGTCGGGGCGTTGCTGGCCGGGCTGCTGATCCTGCTGCTGATCCCCACGCATGCCTTACCCCTGGCCAAATGGATTTTCGCCGAACGCTGGTTGTATCTTCCGGGGATATTAGTCGCTACCCTGGCAGGCACCGGCCTGAACCGATGCAAGGGGCTGGGCCTGTTAATGGGGCTGGCCTGCCTTGGCCTGCTGTTGCCGGCCACCTGGTCCTATGCCGCGAAATTCCGGGATAACCGCACGTTGTTCGAGGAGGTCGTACTTCGGCAACCCGAAAGCTACAAGGGGCGGTGTTACGTGGCCTATCTCAACCACCAGGAGCAACGGCATGCCGAGGCCGTCCACGAGGCACGGGAAATCATCGCCCGATTCGGCCCGACCGACGACGCCTACGAAATCCTCTTTCGCAGTTATCTTGAACTCGGTGACGGGCATCAGGCCTTACAGGCCATGCAGGTCTTCGAAAAACTCAAGGAACCGTTTCCGGTTTTCTGGCTGGCCGACTACAAAGCCCGGGCCAGGCAAATGATTGCCGGCCCTCAGACGCAACTGGCGGAACCGCCCTCGCCCGGCGAAGACGCCGAACAGTGAGTTTGTAGTCCGAATCCGGATGATAGCGAACCGTTTTTTGCGTACGGCTCTTCAATCCATACAATAAACGCATGTCCTGGGAGTTGAACGACATTCTATTTTATGTGGACACAGCCCAAGTCCAGGTGTCCGGCGGTGATTTTTCCGACAAGGAAACATCCATCCTGGATAGCATCAATCAGAGAGTGGCCGCCGCTGAATCGCTTTCCGCCCTGGCCGATTTCCTCTTTGAGGCCACCCGCAATATCTATCCCTGCGATCGGCTTGGGCTGGCTTTCATCGAGGAGGACGGCCGTCGAGTCGTGTCCCGCTATGTCCGCTCCCTGTACGAGCCGGTCCGCCTGCCCGCCGGTTACGCGGAGGATTTGCGGGGCAGCACTCTGGAGGAGATTCTGCACCACGACCGGTTGCGGATCATTCGCGACCTGGAGGCCTACCATCAGGCCAGACCCGACAGCCGTTCCACCCGCCTGCTGGTCCGCGAGGGTGTCCGTTCCAGCATGACCTGCCCGTTGAAAGTCGAGGGACGCAACGTCGGTCTGCTTTTTCGCAGCTCGCGCCGGCCGAACGATTACGACCTGCACCAGGCCCGGCTGCATCAGGCCATCGCGGAGCGACTCAGCCAGGCGGTGGAAAAGGCCTATCGTCTCGATCAGTTGACCGCCGCCAACCGAGCCTATAACGAGATGCTCGGGTTCGTCAGTCATGAGTTGAAAAGCCCGGTCGCCTCCATGGTCACTCAGGCGCGCCTTTTTCTCGACGGTTATCTGGGCGACATAACCCCGCGACAACGGGAGCAACTCGCTCGAATGGTCACCAAGGGGGAATACCTGATTCACCTCGTCGGCGAGTATCTCGACCTGGCCCGCCTGGAAGGCGGTGAACTCCAAGGCCGCTTTCGCAAGGATGTCGATTTCCTGTCATTGGTGGTCGATCCGAGCATCGATATCGTCACTCCGCAAATGGAACCGAAGGGAATGCAGCTTGACCGCCCAATCCCCGAGAAGCCGATCATGGCGGAACTGGACCCGGACCTGATGAAGATCGTGCTGGTCAACCTGCTGAGCAACGCGGTCAAATACGGCCGCGAGAAAGGCATGATCCGGATAAAACTCGAACAGTATCCTGATCGATTATCGGTTTCCGTCTGGAACGAGGGGCCGGGCTTTCCAGAAAGCGAGCAAAACCGGCTGTTCCGGAAATTTTCCCGCTTGCAAACACCCGAACTGCTCCAGCAGAAAGGCACCGGCGTGGGTTTATATACCTGCTGGCGAATCATCCAGTTGCACCACGGCCGTATTCGCGCCCGCTCCGAACCCGGCCAATGGGCCGAATTCTATTTCGAAATCCCCCAACCGCTCCCAACCGACGAAATGCCTGCGTAACGATGAAGGTCATTCGCAACCCGCATTCCCGAATTCGCACCAATTCTCTCACATGGCCGGATGAATGCCCGGTGAAAACCAACCACGGGGAAGTACCGGCCACCGTCTACCGAAAAAAAGGCCGGACGCTATTCTCCCTGGCCAGTTGGGCAGCGGAACCGGTCGCTATTCGCCTGAATATCGACCGGCAAAGCCTCTTACTGGACCCGCGAAAATCTGTCCTACACCTTCCGGCCGTCGACAGCTTCCAGGACGAGGCAACGTATCGCCTCGACGACTCTATTCCCGTCCCGCCGGGCAAGAGTTATCTGATCGTCTTCGGACCACAATAGGCTGAACAATCAAACATCCGCCGCAACAGCTTTTCATTGGTCTTACCGGGCTTGGAAGACGTAGGTACCGGCCTTGCTCAGGCTGAAGCGGTTTTCATTGACCCGGCGCGGTGTCCCGGCGGCCTGCACTACCTCAACCCGCTTGTCGGCCATCTGATGCGGCAATATCAGTTCCGCCGTCAGGCCGGCGGGGATGATGACCTCCAACAACCACTGCTGAGGATCCCAGTAAACCCAGACCAGCCCCTTGGGCGTGTTGGTGTGTCCGGCCACGTAGGGCAATCCGGCATTGTCGGGAGCGATACGCAGCTTGCCGCCGCCCGGCTCGACGATCCGCACGCCGAGCAGGCTGTCATGCAACCATAATAGGGGAACCGCCTGCCAGCTGTGCGAGCCGGTCGGATCATCGGGTTGGGCTGTGTTGCGCTGACCGACCCCGAGGTTCAAATCCTCGCGGCTGATCCAGTATTCCGGCAACGGGCCGCCGTAGGCCCCCTGTAAGCCCAACTCGACCGGATTGCGCGGATTCCCCGGCAGATAAGGGGAACAACGCTCGATCAAATGGGCCACCGCCCGCTCCGAGAAACCGTAATCGGACAACACACGCAAGACGCGATAGGACCAGCTCGGACTGTTCCAGCGGGTCACGCCGAAAGGCGGAGCGCCGTCCGGGGCGGAGAAAGCATAATCCAGGTTCGCGATGGCCTCGGCCGTCGGCATCAGACCGAGCATCAAGGCGAAAGTCTGCCCCGCCTGACTGTAACCCCGCTCGATGTTCGGATCCTGGATATCGTAACAGTCGGCCACGTGGGGAGGCTGATTCGGCTGGTCGCGTACGATATGGTATTTCTTGAAGGCGTCGGTCATCATCTCGGCCATTACCCGCCATTTCCGGGCCTGCTCCTTCTCGCCAATAACCTCGGCCATCTCCACCGACCAAAGCAGGCGTTCGAGCATCATCGGAGTGACAATGCCGCTGGACTGGTTCGGTCCCTGGGTGCGCTGGCCCACGCGAATGTCGGCGAGGACATTGTCCGTCCGCCACAAGCCTTGCTCGTCGAGATAGAATGGCCCTTTCTCGTTGTAACGAGCCGGATCGGACCAGAGGCTCTTGTCCCGCGGGGCCAGGGCCGCATCCCAATAATGGCATAAATTATCCCAATAGGTGCGGATAACCCGCGGATCGCCGCTCCACGAATAGATATCGTAAACGATCGCCACCCATTGCACGGACCAGTCGAGGGTGGCCGGGTACGCCGGAAAATTAGCCGGAGCGAAGGGATGCAGGTGCCCATCGGCACCCTGCCCCTCGGCCAGGGTGCGGGCCATGAAATCGCGCAGCAACGTATCGTCGAACCACCGCGCGGTCACAATGGCTCGCGGCCGGGCGTCCTCGATCCACTGACCGTCCTCCCGGCCCGGAGTGTCGATATACGCATCGCTCATGGTTACTTCGGCATGAATCAGGCAAAGTTTGACGATCTGGTCGATCCGCTCGTCGCCGCATTGGAAGCTGCCCACCGGCTTAATCGGATACTGCGATTTGACCAGCCCGGCGCCGTTGAAGGTCAGGTGGCCGGCGACGGGGAAATGCACGTGCAGAGTCAGCCAGCGGGCGGTGCGTTCCTCGGGAATCTCGACGCACTGCTCGCCCATACGAGTGATGTATCGATCCGCGTAATGCGAGCCGACCACGCCCTCGGTGTTGATCCAGCCGGTGTGGTCCACGTGCTTTTCGCCATTGTACAGGGAAAACGATAATTCACCGTAGCCGAGATCGATCATCAGCCCCTCGGTGGCCTCGGTCAGTTTCAGCCAGGGATAGCCATGCACCGGGCGCTGGAAATCGAAGGTCACGTATTTCGTCTCGCCTGCCTCGCCGGTAAGCGTAAGTTCTCCTCCAGTGATCACAGCGCCGGCTTGTTCGGTAAGAACCGGGTCCGGATGGCAGACACTCATGCGCAGGCCCGCGGCGATCTCGCCCGGCACGTCCGTAACCGGTAGGCGGCGTTCGGCCGTCCCGGCGGCCACCACGGACATCGGAGATACAGGGTATTCCCGCTGGCCCGGCGTTTCCGTATCCCGCGGCAGCGCCGGCCAGGGGCCGTCCGTGACCACGCTCACGTTTTGCCAACCGCGGTCATCGAAACCGGCGGCGGCCGGATCCCCAACCAGCGTCTTGCGCCCGTCCAGCACGACCGGGTAGCGAATCCGGTAATGCCCGATCACCCCGCAAATCTGGGTCTCATGCTCCACGAATTCTGGGGCTTGCAGGCATTTCCAGGATCCGTCGGTGTTAATCCACGAGCTGTTGAGGTACAGGCCGGCGTGGATGTTGCCCGTCCGCTGGAACGTGATGATCTCGCCCCAGTTGTGGTGCAGAACAAGGACCACGTTTTTGCCCGGTTTCAGATAGGGGCCCGCGTTGACTCGGTCGGTGGTGATCAGTTTTTCATGATAGCGGGATACTTTACGCTTGATGAGGTGCCCGTTGATCCACAGGCGGGCGGTGCTGTCGGCGGCCAGATGCAACGTAGCGTTTTCCGGGACGGCCGGAAGATCGACCTCCTTGCGGAAATAGGTGAAACGGTTTTTCGGGTTAGGGCCGACATCCGGGGCCCAGACCCAGTCGGCGGGGGGCAGCGGCGACACCGAGCGTTCGTGGGTGATATCCATCGGCCCGCAACCACCGGCAAACATAGCGGCCGCCAGAAACACCAGCAAACCTACCGATGACCATCCTCTTAACTGGCTCATCATAATCCTCCATCGTTCGGGAACAATGAATGCCCACCTAATCGGCCGCCCCTGCAAGCCGTCCAGACCGGTACTATATCCGCGTTCACCCGGAATATCGAAAAAGCGATATATGCTCAAGTAGGTCTTCTCGGTTGCGAGGCTACAATAGTCGTCCTAGAAAAAGTAATAAACCTCATATTTCTCGGGTGAAATGACGTTTGGGGGCGTGTATATTTTGCAAGGAACGACGGATGGACCGTCAGAATCTTGCAAATATGGACCAACAATTCTGAATCCGCATACGTCGGCGTTCGTTCCATGCAGATAATTATAACCGATGATGCCTTCGCCATTCTGCAATACTGCAGAAGTCATTATATCTATCCATACCGTCTTTCCATTATTATAGTCGTTGCACAAATATGGCGCATGCTGAGCCAATTTGTCAGCAATATTCTTCCGAAAGTCAGCGGTGAACTGACGATCTAAAAGGCAGGAGTGCCATTCGGATTCATCGAGAGTTGGTTACTCTTGAAAAACATACAACGCTCATTTTGCGTTCAATCGCTTATCGGCTCGCCGGTTGCGACAATTGTTCCCACAGCGCCTTGTAGTATTTCAGGAACCGGATACTGTCCTTTTCGCTGGTGGTTTCCAGGCCGGGGGCTTCGATCATGGTGTAGCCTTCGTAACCGATGCCGTTAAGCAGGGTGAACAGCTCCCGGTAGGGATAATCGGAAATCAACTCGGTGATATGCACGTTGAAGATCCAGCGGCTCAGCAGGTCGAAATAGTCCTTGACCGAGCCATCCTTGATGTCCGCGGCGTTGGAGTTCCAGGTGACGCCGACGGCGGGGTGGTCGGCGATTTCCATGATCTTGCGCATACGCGGCGGGTGCTGGGTTCCCCGGCCGTGTACCTCGCAGGATATGAGTACGTTGGCGTCGGCCCCCGCCTGTCCCAGCGTGCGCAGCGCGCCGCCGATCTGCTCGAGTGTTTTTTCCTCGCTGACCTCCGGAGGTAGTCCGTTGGGGCGGACCTTGATCTGCGGGGCGCCGAGATCGTGGGCCAGATCAACAAAGCGCAAGGCCGTGTCGATATGTGCGCGCAGTTGGGCCGGGTCCGGAGAATGGAAATCGCAGGCGGTCCCCAGACTCCAGATAATCAGGCCGCCGTCGGCGCAACGTTTTTTCACGTCGGCGCGTTCGGCCTTGCTCAGAGATGGCTCGATGCCGTGTTTGTGCGTGGTGCGAAATTCCAGGGCATGAATCCCCGCCGCCGGACAGCGGCGGATGATCGTGGGCAGGTCCCATTCAGCGGCAATAAGGTAAGTGACCAGTCCGAGATTGTATTTCCTGGTTTTTTTCGTTTCCGTCGAATTGCCCGCTGGTTCGGCCGCGACCCGTCCGGCCCCGCCCAGAGTGGCGGTTGCCGACAGGGCGGCCGCGGTGGTCAAGGAATGGTGCAACAACTGGCGACGATTGATCGACTGGTTCATGGATATATCCCTGCCAGAAAAAGAGCATTGTTTCTCAATCAAGCACTTGTTTCCCATCGGTGGTCAGGGGCGCGGAGCATTTTGCTCCAAAGGATACAAGGCGATCGTGGCCTTGTTCCAATAGCTGCATATACAGCGGGCCGTGTCATCGCGTAATTCGGCGAACACCATACACAATATGCACAATACTACCCGAATGTCGTCACGGGACAACCCCTTTTTCGCCGGCGGCTTGCCTCGGATTACTCCCGCGATATCGTGGGGATCTCCTCCCCGATTTCAAGCGTATCACCGTTATCAACTACCGTATAGAGGTATAAACGTTCCATTCCTCGCTGATTGGGCCGATGAAGTGCCATAATCAAGCGGCCGTCAAACGATCTGAAGAGCATGCCATGCCCACCGTCTTCCTTAAAGATCGGCCGGTGGTTAATCCACGGCCCTCTGATCTGTCCGGATCGCGACTCGGTTAAGACGACGCAGTATCCGCTGCCGGGGAGAAAGGTCGACCAGATCATGAAGAGCTTGCGGCTCGTTGGGCTTCGGTAAAGGAAGCAACCGTCAGTAACTTTTCTCTGCCTGGGGCCGGTCTTGGCCCCGGGCGCATCAGACCCCCTGAACAGGATTTCCGGATTCCCGACAGGGCCAGAAAGGTCATCGTTAAGTTGAATAAGGTTTATCGTGCCGTCGATTATCTGGACCCACTCATGGCAGAATACCAGATAAGGTATGTCGTCTTCCACAAAGAGCGTCCCATCCAATGCCATCCAGTCCGCTGGTGTATGCGAAGTATTCTTGAGCGGACAAATAGGGCCGGCCGGAGACTCCGCACGATAGATGTAGGTGCCTCGCTCATACATTTCAGGCCAGTTGGCCTCATCCACAGGCTTATTCTCGCTCAGCAGCCTATTGAACGAGAGGGTGACCAATAGATAATACGAACCCTTATACTCATGTACCTCAGGCGCCCATACGTCCTTGATTTCCTCCTCGTTTGGCAGCGTTAGAACTCGTTGCGGAGTAGTCCAGTTTACAAGATCCCTGCTGGTGTAGACCTCCACTCCCTTGTAATCACTGTTTAGTCGGTTCCCCGATTGCGCGTACATGTAGTATGTCTTGGTCCTTGCCTCTGCATAAATAAAAGGATCCCTTATCCGAATATCTCTGGAGGTCAGCAACTCACCGTCGGCATATACGGGGTTGGTAGAGTATATCATTGCAATCAACATCAACGCTGCAATGCATATTATTTTCATTCACGCCTCTCCGCGAAACTTCTGATCTTATACAAATCGCTATCTACCCGCGGTAAATCCCTTTCCAGACAGGCTACTCTCTGCCAAAAGATTCGGCAAGGTACTGAATCGTGTGGCACCTTGCCGTATTCGATGCAACTCGGCCCGGATCGATCAATCGACTGTTTTTTGCAGCAGGGTCGGCAAATCCGGCGGCTCATGCAGTTCCTCGGCACGGCCGACCTTGCAGCGCGAAACCCACTGCCCCTGTTCATGAACCCGGAGAATATCGCTGGTGAACACGGCGAAATCCACCCATGAGCCGGTGCCGATCCCGTCCATCGGCGCCTTGCACGCGCGAAAGGCCCGGACTTTTTCGAGATCAAAGCCGCTGCTGACCAGTATCCGGGTCGATTTGGCCCCCAGCGAATCCAGCAGATCGCGAATCGCGTAAACCAACTCGATGGTTACCCCCGGCCCGAAACCATAACGCTCCAGGGCGGCCATGGCCGTCGGCCGATCCTCCACCCGCGAGAGGATGCGCATCTCCAGCGTGCGGGTCGGTTTTTCATGACCGCCCTGATGAATACGGTTGGCGGCCGTATCCATGCGCACGGCATGGAGCTCCCGGCCGAACCGGCTGACCGCCTGCGAGCAGATATCCCGCTCGCGACCCTCGAAATCGATCAGCACGGAGAGGGGCACTTCCGGACAACGCTGGTGATAGGCGGCCGTGCTTTCGATGCTACTGCCTTCATAAAGCGCGTTCAGGGCGTGCGGGATGCTCCCGAAAAGCTTGAATTCGCGCGGCGGCTCGTTCCCGATTTGAATTTTGTCTCCGCCCACTCCGTATCGGGCCTGAACTTCCGCATGGCCGGCGCGCGTGCTGGTCCCCCCCGCCCCGCCGACGACGGCGGCCAACGCGATGCGGGGGATCAGCTCCGGAGGATAGTGACGGGCGCTCATGTCGATCACCTGAACATCGCCGGCCGCCTCGACGATCCGGCCCATGTTCCAAGCCGCCGCCGAGAGCGACAGAACGCCCAGCCACCCCGTTTCCAGCGTCACCAGTTGGCCGAACGGCCCCTCGATGGTCAAAACAACCTCGCCGCTTCCGTACTCATAACCATCGGATCGTCCGCGGACCGTCACCGGACCGGCACAGCACCGCTCGATCAGTTGCACGACATCCCCCACCCCGCACAGCCGTCCCGGCTTGCGGGCGAACAGGCCGTAACAGACCGGCTTCCGCTCGTAATCCGTACCGGCCACGGTCTTATAAGATCGATTGAAGTATTCGTCGCTCAAATCACTCTTCGCCATGCCCGACACCTCGATAACCAACCGGCTTGTCGCCTCCCCAGACTTGGTAATCGTCGCCCATTCGCGTAAAACCGTCAAGGCGATGTTGCTTCCGCTGGACGGACGGGCGCGGCCATGCGTTACGATAAGCTCGAAACAACCTATTGCCGGTATTCCGATCACGTAAGACGATTGTTCGCCTGCAAGCCAGAACCTCTTAATAAGGCCTATACTCCCAAAAACCCTGACGGCGGTGCTTGTCTTTTGGCCCGGCGACGATAGGGTATTAGGTAATGCCGGTGAGTAATAACCATTCTGATCACGATTTGGATATATTAATTGACGTGGCCCAGCGTATGAGCCGCAGTTTCGAGCTGGGGCCCCTGCTGGAAACCATCGCCGAGGCCGGTCGCGCCGTTTTGCGTTGCGATCGGGCCAGCATTTTCCTATATGATCGCGATAAGGATGAACTATGCAGTACCGTGGCCATCGGTACCGGAGAAATCCGTTTCTCCGCTCGGCGGGGCATTGCCGGCGAATCAGTCCACCGCCGCGCCGTCGTAATCGTTCCCGACGCCTATGCCGATCCGCGGTTTAATCTGGAAATCGACCGGCAAACCGGATATCGCACGCGAAACATTCTGTCTATCCCCCTACTGGTACCCGACGGAGAGGTTCTCGGTGTGCTCCAATTGCTGAACAAAAACGCAGGCTCGTTCACCAGCGAGGACGAAAAACTGGCCGCCGCCCTTGGGGCCCTTACCGGCATCGCCATCAAGCGACAAATGCTCCTCGATGAAGCCGCCGAGAAGCAACGCCTCGAACGAGAGCTGGACCTTGCCCGGGAGATCCAACTAGGGTTACTGCCCGGCGCTAACCCCACGTTGAAAGGTTTCGACGTTGCCGGCTGGAACCGTTCGGCCGGCCGCACCGGCGGGGATTACTACGATTTCTTTCCGCTCTCTGAGGATCGACTGGCTATCGCCGTGGCCGATGCCACCGGTCACGGTATTGGCCCGGCATTGATCGCCGTCCAGTGCCGGGCCATGCTGCGCGCGATCACCGGAAACGGCAACAATCTGACGGCTGTCGCCGACAAAATCAATCATCTTCTCTGTAAGGATCTTTCCTGCGGACGATTTGTCACGACCTGCTTCGGCGTTCTCGATATTCCGGACGCCTGCTTCCACTACGTCAGCGCGGGCCATGGCCCTCTGCTGCTTTATCGCCGGCAGACCGACGAAGTGCAGACCTTCGCCGCCACCGGCCTGCCCATGGGCGTCATCCCCGACAGCCCAATCAATTTGGCCGACCCTATTGATTTCCGTAGCGGGGACTTGTTCGTGCTCCTAACCGACGGTTTCGTCGAATGGTCTCGCCCGGACGGCGAGCTGTACGGCGAGGCACGGCTGATCGAGGTTCTGCGACGCCACGTACGCCAGAGTTGCCCGGAACTGATCCAGACTATTTACCGGGATGTAATACGTTTCGCCGAGGGCTCGCCGCAAACCGACGATCTTACCGCAGTCCTGATCAAACGCGATTGAACGGTGGTCACCAATATCGGCAGGCCTCCACGCCTATCCGTATATTGCGGAATATCTCCATGACTCGGCTATGAAACCATGACATAGATAACACTCTCGGTAACCGTCAAGGTGGAGGCATGGGCAAGTGAGCCGTCCCCGCGGAGGGAAACCCCGGATACCAGTGGGACCAAGGCCGCCTTGAACGAAGCGTTCTCCAGCACGCAGCACATGATAGCCCCGTACCCAATATTTATGAGAGCATGTTGCCTGTTCGACAGTTATTCGGTCATCAGGATGGTTTCGAATCCGTAGGTGGTCGGACGATAATAGAAGGTTATGACGCCGTTGCAGGTGTAGTTGCCGGCGGTAACGTAACGTTGCGTACCGTAACCCATCTGTTCGCCTTCCGGTCCAAGGAACAGTCCGCCCAAGACGCCGACGGCCGCCGCCTGACTGCATGGTATTGTTATAAAATCGCTGTCTTGGGGCGGGATAATCCCTTGTCCGCTGAGCCCGATCCCGGCAGTGACCTTATTTCCAGGCAAGAACAGGGCGTCGACCAGTTCACCAAGAAGCAACTCGTCCGGCAACGTCTCCGCCACGTAGAACTGGACATCCAACCCATAGTCGCTTTCATTAATAAATCTGATGGTGATGGTATTGATCGGTAGCCCCGGCTCGTAGGTTTCGGGAGTAGCCGAATTTCCCCCGCCAACCGGGTTCACCTGAACATTAACCGGACAGCTCGGGATGGCCATAAGAAATCCGCTGGAAATACAAAAGGCCCAACCGGCCAACGCTTGCCACATCGAAAGCCTCCTTGTCTTGATGACGGAGCATCCCCCTTGGCCCCAACCCGGGTATTATCGGCAGATGGCGTTGTTTTGCTGACCAAATATCCGCCTATCGCCACCCCGTGGCGGCGTTCGCAAAAGAGGATTTTCAGTACTGCAACGAAGATCCGGCCGGTTAGGGCAGTTCCAGAGGCGGCGACAGGGGCGAAGGAGATTTCCGAAACCTTGCTGATGCCGCTTGGCAAGTTCAGGCGACCCGGCCGCGCGAGCGGGTTGTCCATACCCTTTCGAACAGCTATACTCCCTTCGTAAATTGCATGGAACTCCAGGAACCAATATTGAGGTGGTTTGATGTCGGATACAGCCAACGAAAATGGAAAAAGCGTCAAAGAGCGAGTCGCGGCGGTCATCGATCAGATTCGTCCGTACCTGCAGAACGACGGGGGAGATATCGAACTGATCGACGTAGATGATCAGGGCGTTGTCAAAGTCCGTCTGCGCGGGGCTTGCTCCGGCTGTCCCTCGGCGGCCATTACCCTAAAAATGGGCGTCGAACGCAACCTCAAGGCCCACGTCCCGGAAGTGACGGAAGTTGTTGCGGTTCCTTGAAATCATTCCTTGCCGACCCGAAGCTTCTACATGCTGCGCAACAGTGAGTGCCGCTCATAAAACGCGGACATGCATTTAGCGGCGTTTTCTAGCAGTGGCTCATAATTCGCCCCCCCCCATCATGCATGGGGGCTTCATGCCATACCGCAGCCCTTTACGCTCCTTCGGGCAGAATGGCCGGGGCATCTGAAGACTGTTCACTAGCGGGGCTACCGTACACCTTGTTTAATATTTTCAAAATGGCCGTAGCCGCCGACAGTTGTATACGCGGATCGGCGGCAGTTTCCATTTTGCGTCGAAGAGGCTCCAGAGCCTCCGGACGGCCTATATCGCCCAAGGCCGCGGCGGACATGGACTGTACACGCATGATCTGATCGAACGGCGGATCGTCGGGCAGGTTCGGCAGCGGCTTGTTCCAATCAAGGGAGCCCGCCGCTAAAGCAAACCCTTCGGTGTAACCGTGCATACCCAGACTGCGGGCAGCGGCCAACTGGCCTTCCAGGTAGGGCGAGGAATTGAGAAGCCTGCGCAAGGTTTCTATCGCACGATCGTCACGAACGTGGCCGAGAGTCAGCAAGGCAAATGGCTGAATGTAACCCTGCCCACCGTAAGCGTGGAACAGAAAATACTCGATGGATTCTGCATCCCCCAGAAGAGCCATGGCCTCGGCGGCCTGTAGGCGCACGCCATCGTCCTTGTCCCCACCAGCCGCTTTACGCAAAAGTGGAATAACCGACGTGTCCCCTAATCGCCCCAAGGCCAGGGCGGCGTTTCGACGCACTGCCTCGCTGTTATGCCGCAACAGCAGATCGGCCCAGGATTGACGGTAATCGGCGATCCCCAGACGTTCCAAGGCAAAGAACGCCCCAACGCGCACATTAGGGTCAGGATCGCTCGCCAACCGCTGCAAAGCGTTACGCGAAGTAAAATCGCGAAGCGCGCCCAAAGCCATGCAGGTGGCAAAGCGGACACCAGGATGATCGTCCCGCATGTTTTCGCGGATTCGTAATACCGCATCGCGTCCCAGAACATCGGCGGCCGCCTCCACCGCTTGGGCCCGCACTACCGGGTTTTCGGGATAGCGCAAGGCCCTATGCAAACACAAGGTCGCCCGCTCGCGAAGCATATCCACGTCCTGAACAACAGGCGTATATGCGCACCCCCATCCGCTAATGGTTATCAATAGGAACAGCCATACCCCCAGTCGGATTTGGTTCACCATGCGTATCCATTTGTGTCGGTCATGCATTTCGCACCCCTTTCTGCTTCGCTTGCGGTTGCTGGCGTTTCGATCGTCGGCGAACCACGGTAGCATCGATAACTGCCACCAGCATGAAAATGGTGCAAGCCACGGCGAAGGCATCGCCATAACGACTATAAACGGTTACGCGCTTATCAAGGTTTACGCAGTCTGTTCGGTAACCTGTCCCCCCTGCCCGCAACCGCCCTGCTTCCGGCAGAATTAAACCATGCCAACTACCGTCGGAATTAATGTACCCGCTCACCCCGGTATTGACCGATCGGGCGATACCGATACGGTTCTCGATCGCCCGGAAGGCACAGTTGACCAGATGCTGCGGCTGCTGAGTACCCCGACCAAACCAACCGTCATTGCTGATATTGAGCATGAAATCAACATGTTTGCGGCCATCGCAATCCAGGACAAAGCGGCGAAACACATAAGGCATCGCATCCTCATAACAGATAGTCACGCCAAAACGGGCGTCTTGGGTGCCGGTGACCCGCTCCGGAAGCGTAAACACCTTGTACTCCGTCCCGGCGGTAATCGAATACTCAAATCCGTCCGCGCCCCAGGGAGTTTGACGATTTAACCACCAATATAAGAAGTTGAACCATCTACTATATCGGAAAGGCACATATTCGCCGAACAGAACGCGATGAATCTTGTCATAGCGGGCCGGCTCGGACTCTCCCGGATAATACACGAAGGCGGAATTATAACGGTGGATGTCCGGATACACCGCGTCCGGCTGCGGCTCCATGGACAAACTGCCGGTTACAATGGCGGCATCGAATCGCTCAGCCAACTGCTTCAGATAATCATGATCGATTCGGCTGAACTCGCTCCAGGCCCGCAGTCTTGCCCGGCGATGTACACCGATCTCCTCCCAGATCGGAGCGTCCGGCAACTCGCGTATTTCGCGGTTCAGATACATATCCCATGGTGTTTCCGGAAGCACCAGCATTGCCGGCCGATCAACCGACGCCTTGTGCAGGAGAGTAAGATAATCCTTCCGCTTGTTCACCGGCCCGGGGTCGTCGGGGGTCAACACGAAATCCCCTTGGATTACAGAAATCCGAGGCCCGAGTTCCCTTGGAGTCCGGGCAATCTGGATGCGACCGTAAATCACGCTGAACCCGAGGAAGAGCACCATTACAACAGTTCCGGCCGGGATCTTCCTCGCCGGGCTGCCGGCCATGTCCTTCCAGAACAGAATCGGTCGAAACAGAAGATCCGCCAGCCATCCGTTGACCATGGCTACCAAAAAACTCACCCCATACACACCGGACAAGTCGGCAATCTGCACGATCGTCAACAAGCGAATCTGGCTGTGCCCGAGCAGAAACCAGGGGAAACCCACGGTGCCCTGCGAACGAATCCATTCGAAAGCCGTCCAGACAATGGGAAACGTCAGTGCCATGCTCATGCCGCGTTGACGGTACAGGTGCCGCAGCGGCCAAGCGGCCAACGGAAAATAGAAAGCCAAGTAAAGCGAGCCGGCCATGTATCCCGGAGGCGTGGTGACATACAGCCACTGGAAGTGGGTCAGAAAGAAAGCCGCACCCAGTAGATAACTGGCCAGATAAACCCAGAACGCCCGCCGAGCGATGCAGACGGC
>JAAYCU010000248.1 GCA_012729595.1 Phycisphaerales bacterium | reverse complement strand
TTGCGTGCTTCACCCATTGGATTCTCCTGATTTTAACGGCTTGAGGTTCATTTTCACCTGTATTCATTGGGGAAATCGTCACCTCATTATACGCCGCTGCAAGTGTCATCTGGGAAATCCGGGATTAAACCAGTCAAGGATCGGGCGTTGTTCCCGGAAAACCGTCACTACCGGACCGACTGACAGAAACTCGACGGCTATTGACCAAGAACGATCATTTTCGTCTAATATAGCGAGACCGGATCAATCCCCGTGAATACCGGGTTTGGTTACCGGGGCGTAGCTCAGCCTGGCTAGAGCGCCTGCTTTGGGAGCAGGAGGCCGAAGGTTCAAATCCTTTCGCCCCGACTTGTTCGAAAAGGAAGCCGTGCAGTGAAAACACTGAACGGCTTCCTTTTTGTCAACACTAGATTTACGTCGCCGACCTTACGGTTCAAATTGACCCAATCCAGAGCCTCCCACTTCCCAGTGACGGCCGCAGAAGACGCCGACCTGGCGGGGGCAGGGACACTGGCTCCGGTGCAAACGATCACCATACGCTCGGTGACCTGCCAGCAGTCAGGCGCCGCGGGTTCGACGAAGGAAAGCCAAGGCCCCGATCAGCCACAGGCCCATGGTCGCCGGTTCCGGAGTTCCGGTGAACGGATAGTAGTGGAACTCCCCGCCATTGGTCTGCGTGGCGTTCAGCAGGATCGCATTGCCCTCGAAGGCTCCTCCATTAATGGTAGCTGACGCATAGGGGGCCAGTACGCTACCCATAACCGCGATATGGTTCGAGGTAATGCTGGTCGATTCGTAGAAATTATACAGCACGTGGGCACGGTCTACGCCGCTAAGGGAAAGCCCGCCTTGCATCGAGTTACTGGTGCCCGGGATATTGATGATCAGAGTCGATCCGGCCGGAGCGATTATCTGGCGATCGTCAGCCTTGGCCCACTCGCCGGCATCGATGGTGACTACATTAAGGGTGGGATCCGTACCGGTAATAGTCAGCGTGGACCACTGATATTGGGAGCTGCCATTTTCCGGAAGATTAGCCAAATGGCTGGACAGCAACTGCATACTCAAGGCGACGGCGGCGAAATCGATCGGACTATCCTGGCGAATTGCGTTCGGCGCGACGATGCTGGGCGCTTGAACCAGAGTATTACCGTAGACCGCGTTGCCGTTGAAAACCTGCCACTTGCCGATGGCATTGAGGTCATGGCCCACGACCAACGCATCGAGGGCCCCGTAGGAGTTATCGATTCGCGATCCTACACTGTAGTTGGACATCGTTGCGTTGTGCCCGACAGCCAAACGGCCTTCGGTATCTCCGCCGACGGCGGCCAAATCGTTAAAGATAAACGCATTATAATCTCCGGCTACGCCAAACAGGGAGGCCTGAGTCGAAGCCACCAAGGACAACAGCATGACGGCAGGCACACACAAAAGCCAATTATACAGTTTATACACTCTATTTACCCCCAAAGGCAGGACAGAAGCACTAACCACACACTAATAACGAAATATAGGGGTCGGGGTCAGCGTTGACAAGTCATGTTCTCGGTATTCGTTAATATTAATATGGATTCTCTGATATTGAGCGTTTTATCGGGCCAGAGGTCATAAATACACCTAAAATAAAGAGAACAAGGCATGACGATCGTATCTGCACATGTATCGATTGATGATCATTCGGCAAGGCTCCCGTACAGGGGCCGTCTGGAATATAGCCCGTGCTCGAGCGGAAGACACATTACTGAATACAGTGGTCGGAGTTGCCGAATTGTCCCTGGGCAACCTTAAGCCCAACGATCACGCGCGATCGCGGGCGATACGAATACCATGCCCAGGCGACTGGGCGCTTGGCTTATGGGAAACAAATCCATCGAGGCGTGAACCGACTATCGGTAACGCGACAGCCACTCATTAATCTCTTGCGGCGCGGCTGGAGTGCGCGTGATCTTGACCTCGACGCCGTTGAGCTTCCCAGCCGACACGATCCAGGAAGAGTCGAAGCCCTCACCGAGATTGTGCAGCCAGATTGGCCCGTTGGCGGCGACGGCGGCCACTACCTCCAGGCCGCCGATCCGTTGGATCATGGGAAGGTAGAGCTTGTTCATGTACTCCTCGTCGCCACTCCCGTTCCATCCGTTCATATCAATAACCGCGGGCATCTTTTCGGCCTCTTGCGGCGGAATCATCGCCCGGGCGATCAGGCACGCCGGGCCTAACGGGCCGCCCCCGACTATTTGAACGGACGAGGTATCCGACTGCACCGATTCCGCTTGTATGGCGGTCAGCAAATTGAAAATCGTCATGGCAGCAGGCGTTCGGTTGAAGGTGACGAAAAATTTCACGGCGGACTGCTGTCTTATGTCCTGGGACTCGTCGAAAACCACCGAGGGAAGATAGGCGGCCGGCGGCAGGGACTGCACGCGAACAAGGGATACGGGTGGCGCTTGTACCCCCGGCGCATACATGCCCCCCCCTTCAGAAATAATCAGCCGGGATGGATGCGGCAAGCCGGTAGACATCCTCCGGGTAGCGAATACCAACACTGCTTGTCCGTCACGCTCGTAGACGAGGTGCGGGGCCGCCATGCGTACGCCGATCTTCTCCAATGCCGGATAATCAGAAGCGACGATATGCTTGAGTCCCATGCGCACAAGCTGTTCGAGATCGGCCAGATGTTCTTTCGTGCCTGGCCGCAAGGCCTCGATCCGAGCGCAGGCCATGCGTTTCCATTGCGCGGTCAACTGCTCCAGATTGACGGCGTTGTCGGGCAACTCCCGCTCTGCCCATACCAGGAGATCCTCGTCCTTCTCCACCGTGATTGCACCTTCGGTGATCGAATCGGTGTCGGACCGGTCGAACAGCCATCGGCCGAAAAAACGATACATGGCTTCGCGGCTGGTCTGGTTGTAGTTGTGGGGGGCGTCTACGTGGAAGTTGTGAATCTTGCCAGACGCTCCGTATAGTTCATACACGCCGCGAATCATCGGATATTCCACTTGTGGCGTGTTGCTTGTCCAATCACCGGAGGCGCTGATCAGCAACAGGGGCTTGGGCGCGAACAACGCCCCGATTTCCATGTTGTTCGTCCCGATACGCAACAGAGGCGAATTCTCGCAGGGGCACCCGCCCTGCATGGTGCTGGAAATCATATTTACGGGAGCAGCCACCTGTACGCGATCATCTATCGCACTGAGGATGAACGCTTGCGTGCCGCCGCCGGACGCGCCGGTGACAGCAAGTCGTTGCGGGTCAACCTCCGGCAGCGAAAGGAGGAAATCCAGGGCTCGGACGCCGCTCCAGGTTTGTATGGCCATTGCGCTGAGCCCCCAAAGGGCCCGTTCCGGGGAATCGATATCGTGGGGAAATTGCTCGTGGCTATCCAGATAACCGATCATGTCGTAGGCGAATACCACCGCCCCAAGCCGGGCCAGGGTAATGCACCGGGCGGGCACGGAACAGGTATCGTCATGATTAATCCGGCCCCTGCTCCAATGTCCGTGAGGGCAGGCCACCGCCGGGGCCTGGCCGTCCAGGTTGGTCGGTCGATAGAGGTTGCCGGTAACGTACACCCCCGGCAAGCATTCGAAATATACCTTCTCCACACTGTACCCGTCGCGGACGATCTTGCCGAAGATTTGGGCGTTAAGCGGCGTGCGTGGCGGCTCCGGTACCAATCCGACCGCTACCTTGACCTGCTCGCGCAGCCACGCCCGCCGAGCCTGCCATTGCTCCAGAGAAGCATAGCGCGTCTGGCAGAACACGGTATCAGTATAGGGCAGATCGCGCATTCGCTCGGCCGCCTGCCTCATCGCCTCATAGCCTAAATCGCCGGACCCTGCCGCCAACAGAGCGTATCCCATAGTCGCAATGATCGAATTCGTTATACACATACACGTTCCTCTGGTATTGTGTGGTAGTTGGTCCGCCGCGCGCCCCCCGCTTACGGCCTGTAAGTATACCCCCACCCTCCTCCGGAGCGAATAATATTGCCTCCTCATTGCTGACTGATCTCTACAAGCAACCGGCCACCAATAACATTCCAGAAATACTGACCGAAATACGCCATGAAAATAATGCATTACCCTCACACGAGTGACCACTTCGCTGCTCAGGCATGCTTATCTCCAAACCAGTCATCAACAGTACCCAAGGCAATCTCAGTTCATTAGGATAACGCATTGATAGTCGCCCGGCTATTAATATTGCTAATATTATATTGACGCCTTGCTAATACCGATGAAAACGTGTATATATAAATAAGGATACCTCATGTAAGGAATCAGATTATGTGCATGCAATGCAAAGGCTTGTACAGTTGTCGGCCGCATCTTTGCATTCGACGGGATGCTTGCCAGACGATCGCACAGAGACTGTCCCCGAGCGATAAAAAACAAAAGGCCTTCGCTTCGCCAGATGCCCCAGAAATCGAACCCCGGCCATTCCAACCGCAGCACAGAGGCCTGCAAACCAGCCTTGTTAGTAGTTGAGCCTTGTAACCACTTTTTCACCTTAACATCCGCGCATCTTCGACCATAAGTCCGATACTATCTCCCCCGAATAATCTCGATGGCCGTTACCGACGGGCATAGTTCACCACATGCTGCTGATAGCAGCCACAATCAACTGCCGTCTGATAACAGGCCATCGTCCGCATGGGGCAACCCTGCTTGTAATATAATTCGATAAACCCAGGCAACATTGTTAATCACACCGATCCAATAGACGACATACGGCGGGTGTATGGAGTATTCTCTCCATGCCAAGACCGGGAAAGATGGTTCAAAAGCACGGGGCGGACCAACGTGGTTGCGAAAACCACGGAGACAATAACAAAACAAGATCGAAACGTCTTGATATCGGGGGGGTGTTCAAGGTCGGCTATATGGGTACTGGGTATTATCCCCTATCCTTGGGGATTAACGGCCGTCCTTCAGCAACAGTGCAATCATGACGAACAACGCAACATGCATGATGGAGTCCAATACCGCAACAAGCGGCGCATTGGCCCGCAGGGCGATACCGAAACATATCCCGCTCAACCAGGTTCTCGCCCGGATTAACGAGATATCCACGTTGCCCCACCTGGCCCTGCGGGTCATGCAGGTAGCCAATGATCCGGAGGCGGGAGCGGCCGAGCTTAAAAACGTGGTAGAAGCGGACGCCGCCCTCAGTGCCCGAGTACTGCGCTCGGTTAACTCATCGGCCTACGCCTTACAAACGAAAATCACCAACCTGCACTACGCCATCAGCTACCTGGGCTTTAACCAGATACGCAATCTGGCTGTTACCGCCCTGGTCAGCGAGGCCTTCAAGCTGCGGGGGACCATCGGGCGTTACGACCGGGCCGAATTGTGGCGACACATAGTATCCGTGGGGATTTGCGCACGAATGCTTGCCGCCCGTAAACGGATACCCAACTACGAGGACGCCTACCTGGCCGGCCTGCTGCACGATTTCGGGATCATCCTGGAAGACCAACACCTGCATGATTCCTTTGAGGCCATGATCATAGCTTTGGACGGCACCCGTTCCTTGAGCGAGTTGGAGGAGGAATACCTGGGGTTCAATCACTCGACTATAGGATTATGGATGGGCAAAAATTGGAAATTTCCACCCGCTGTCCAGAGCAGTATTCAGTATCACCACGCCTCGCACAAATGCACGAATGAGCACGTGCCCATCGTACAGTGTGTCGAGATAGCTGATTTCATTTGCAGTTTCAAAGGAATAACGTCGGTGGGCATCAATCTGGTTCCGCCGCCCAAGGATACCATAATGGCCATGGAGTTGACCAAGGATGATCTCAAGGTGCTGATTACCGATCTGGATACTGAAATACTGCGTTACGAATCATTGTTCAAAGTCTGACATGCAAGACTGGATCCAACAACTTGACGAACTCTTCGATGATCAGCATAGCCTGGTCGACGACGCCGACGTTCTAAACGGACTGGTCAGAATCCTGGCCGAGCACGATCCGGTCTTTCTCTTCGCGGCCGACTCGAAGGGACATCTGGCCGCAAGCCATGGGGCATCCGCCATCGGACTGGACAAGGCCAAGGCTCTGGCCCTGTACGTCGCCGCTCAACTTAATGAAGAGGACTACACCAACACTCTTCTGATGCGTGAGTGGGGGTCTGAACACGCCTTCGGCATCCGGGTCTGGGACGCCGACCAGCCTCATGTCCTGGGCGGGCTGCTCCGCCAGCTACCGCCCGCCGCCGACCTTGAACAACTGTGTATTCTCCTTGGAACTTGCGGGCAATTATTGTGTTCGCTATTCCGAACGCGTAAGGACAACCGCGAGCTAACCGCTCGGATTAGTCAAATGGGCGCCGAGCAGGACACGATCAAGGACTCCTTGGAAAAGTCGATATCCGACGTAATCGAGGAACGCGAGGAACGTTTCCAAGAGCAAAGGCGCTATGTACTCCACCTCGAGGACGAGGTTGAACGACGTTCAGCGGCCCTTCGGGAAACGATGATCCGGGCCGAGGAGGCCAATCGGACGAAAAGCGAATTCCTGGCTAACATGAGTCATGAAATTCGCACGCCCATGACCGCGATACTCGGCTTCACCGAGGTTCTCCAGGATTACGCGGTAAACGAACTCGCCTCGCCCGACCTGGCCAAAGCCGTGGAAACCATTCAGCGTAATGGCGAACATCTGCTCCAAATTATTAACGATATCTTGGATTTATCGAAGGTCGAGGCCGGGAAACTGTGCGTGGAGACAATCCGCTGCCAGCCCGTTCAGGCGGCTACCGAAGTCATCTCCCTTATGCAGGCACGGGCTGACGCCAAGGGTCTGGATTTGAACCTGGAATACACAGGGGCTATCCCCGAATACATCCAGACCGATCCGACCCGACTGCGCCAGATACTTTTCAACCTGATTGGTAACGCCATTAAATTTACGGAGGCCGGCGCAGTCCGTGTGCGTCTCCGGCTGCGTAACGATCCAGGACAGGAACCCTCCCTGCAATTTGACGTGGTCGACACGGGCATCGGCCTTACTGCCGAACAGGCAACCAGACTGTTTCAGCCCTTCATGCAGGCCGACACCTCCACCACTCGCCGATTCGGAGGTTCGGGCCTGGGTTTGACCATAAGCAAGCGCTTAGCCGAGATGCTGGGCGGCACCATTACGGTAGCCAGCTCTCTCGGCCACGGCAGCACTTTCTCCGTGACAATAGCGACCGGCTCACTCGAGGGCGTCCGGATGATCGAACATCCGCAATACGGACTCGACCCGACCTCCAGCCGCTCCACCGCCAACCAAGACTCGAGCGCCCCGGTAACCCTGGCCAGTCGAATATTGCTGGCCGAGGACGGCCCAGACAACCAGAAACTAATCGCATTCATCCTTAAAAAAGCCGGGGCGGAAGTCACCATCGCCGAAAACGGAAGAATCGCCGTCGAACAAGCCATGACGGCTGCCGATAATGGTCAACCATTCGACGTAATTCTAATGGATATGCAAATGCCGGTCCTCGACGGTTATCAGGCAACCACCGAGCTGCGGCGGCAGAACTACACCGGACCGATCATCGCCTTGACCGCCCATGCCATGCCCAAAGACCGCGAGAAGTGCCTCCTGGCCGGCTGTGACGATTATGCGGCCAAGCCGATCAGCAGGAAAGAACTGCTGGAAACCATCCACCGTATTCTCAGCCTATCGCCTACCCATGCATAAACATGCGCGACTTAGGACCAGCAGGGGCAGACGCATTCTTAGAGCAATCGTCTTCGGCTGATGAAGAGAATCAATAACAGGCCGGTAAATGTCATCGCCAAGGATTGAGTACCGCCTGCACCGCACGGCCTAGCTTCCGGAAGCGACTGTTCGGAATCCGGAGTATCGCCTTGCACCGGACGTTCGCCACCGGCGGTCCCCCCCGTTAGTGACCCCGGCGTCGCATCGGCAGTTTGATCCCCGGTGAAACCACCATCCACGACGGTTACCGTCATGGTATCCGTCTCGACTACGCCGCGGGCATCAGTCACGGTCAGCTTCAGTACGTAATCGCCCGCCCTGGCAGGTTCGCCACCAATGGTAGCCAAATAGGCCGGGTATGCATTCTGGCTGGTCATTTTCGCGAACGTCACCGGCAGGCTTCCCGGTAGACGACTTGTCACGCTCCAGGCGAAGACGTAAGGCCGCAGTCCTCCGGATGCCTTGCCGTTCAAAATCGCCGTGGCGTTATCGGCCGGCACGTACTGGTCCGCGCCCGCGATAGCCGTAAATGTCCCTGCTGTTTCCGGGGTGTAATACGCGCGAACGACCGTAATTTGCTGGGAAACCATCTCTTCTTTCGTAATCCGGACTTGCAAGGGGCTATACCATCCCGCGACATCATCGAATTCAAGCTCGTAATCGTCGGAATATACCCCGGTAATGATTTCTCCGCTATTCCGCCAAGTCGCCCCCCCCACGTTGGCGATACGCCACTGGGCTCCGAGTTCGGCGGCCTCCTGAGGCTCGATGATCGTCATAATCGCCGCAGGCCTTTGCTCAACCACTTTCAGGCTTATCTCACGTTCAAAAACCGCCCCCCCGGTGCTCAGATCGGCAATGACCACGGTGTCTACGTACTCACCGACGCCGAGACTCATTGCTTCCTGATTGATTGTCACCTGAACAGGGCGGCGCGCATTAACGGGAATAACCCCCTCCGAAGGGATAATATCAATCCACGGCTGACTAGAAGTCGCTGCCCACTGCAAGGGCATCCTGCCATTATTTATCAGCATGTATGTCTGGGTATCGGGAAAAACCGGACCGCCCTTCTCCATGAGACTATAAAAGCCGCTCATGGGCACGACCCGCAAATTGGTCAAGCCACGTCCGGAGTAGTCCAAGTATGCGGCGCGATAACCCACGTTGCTGCTGTTGTAGCCGATGCGTATATAGCCGTTTTCACCCCATCCCGTCCCCCAGGAATTCTTCAAAAACCAAATGCCGTTCTCTCCCTGACTGTCATCCCAGCCGACGAGAACGACAGCGTGGTTGCTCCCCGAGTAGTTCAGGGGATTCTCGTACACTCCGCCGGTATAGGCTTGAAAGGTTTCATCTGCATACATGGAAACCGCAACGGGGCCGTAATCAAGGATGGCCTGCTTGATCGCAAGAACGCTGGGCGTAATGAAAGAATAGGTGTTCGCGGCAACATAGCCCCAGGAATCGATCCAATAAGAGTGCGTATAGGGACAACCACAGAAAGCATTCACGGCCACGTATGGAAACTGTTGCTCAAGCACGGCTCCATAACCGCCGCAAGGATCCATGCTCCAAAGAAAATAGGGATAAGCCAGGCCGTGAAACCCTCCCTCGCAACTTCCCGCGTCCGTACAACTGACCAACCACTGTTCGGAAAGGTCTACTTCATCCCCGTCCTGGATCATGATGGCCGCCTCGAAGGCCCCCACGGCGGCAAAGGCCCAGCAGCTTCCGCAACTGCCTTGGTTCTTGACCGGGGTAACCCCGTTTTTTTCGCGCCAATCCCAGCGAGAGGGCAGGGCGGTGTTGAGAAGTGCGGCGTCGATCGTCGGGGGGGGAGGCAGATTGGGTGGCTCGACGGAGCCAGTCAGCATATCGAGAGGCAGTTCCGTAGCCGGATTCCGCCCGACAGTGAAGGTCCAGCCCTCCGCCTTAGCCCTTTCCTGTAATGCGGCGATCTCCGCATCGGTCATTTGAGCGTGAACCGGGCTGACCAAGGTGGTCAGGAAAGTTACGAAAGCCAGGCAGGTAATTATCGATTTCATGTTTCACTCCATCGGCGGAGAACGGCGAGGGCCGCTATTGCGAATATAAAAGTCACATTGAGGCCGCCCGCGGAGCATCCGCGCGGATCGACCGATCCTCCCCTGAGGTCAAGAACCACCGAGTCTTACACTATCGTAGAAAACGCCACAGAGTCAAGTCAAGCCGCCGGTCATCGTATTGCAGTGCTGGTACATCTCTTCTTACAGTGCGTTAGCCACGACCCGTGCCCCGTTGGCGGCGGCGGCCTCCATTTCGAACAGAAGATCATCCCTGCAAATATCCGCGACCACTATCAGCATTGGCCAGCCCAGCTCGGCCCATTGGTCCCGCAGCACGCTTTCCACTTCGGGGGTTTTACAATAGGCGATGGCTTGAACGATGCCGGTCTCAGGGCAGGCAAGATCGCCCAGAACCGCTCGTACATTTTCAATAGTGGCGGCAATTTGACCGGCCGCGTCCCCGATATGGCAGGAACGACCGCTACTATCGATATCCGCCGTCCCGGAGATGAACACGGTCTCACCGGCCGGCATGTCCGTCACGCTGGCCCGAGAGAAGGCCGAGCCATAGTCGAACGCCGAACGCTGGTTCCCGATTTCGGTAAGGTGCCGAACCGCCTCCGGAGGCTGGATAACAGCTATAAGATCCATAGTGCAGGCCGTTCCGTGAGTGGAACCAACCCCAACCCCTGTACTGGCCGGCATAAAACATTGGCCTGTTGCGGCCATCATGCCTTTGTCTTGAAAATACCGGGTTCGCACATGGTTGAAACCTTCGTACCAGGACAGGATATCCCTCAACCACATCCAGGTCCGAGCCAAAGATCGCATATCGCCACCGGCCGCACCCAACAGTCGCTCGGCCTGCTCCAACATGAATTGTGCCTGATCGGCTGGCGCAAGATTGCCCGCGCACCCTACAATAGCCGAACCGCTGACCCAGCATTGGTCGCCGTAATCTAGTACACGCCCATATCCCTTTTCGCCCAGGCATACTGGTTGCGGCATAGTCGGGCCTTGAACGGCATGGACCTGCACGCCGGCGAAGCTGCCGTACCCACCGTTGCCTACCACCAGCAACGCGGGATCAACACCGTCGTCCAAGGAACCGTAGATTTCGCGTCGCACATGATTGATCGCGTCTAAATCATGGCGTCCAGCAAAAACTCGCTCTTGGAACACCCGCCCGCCGGTTTGCCGCAGAATCTCTTTGATTCGGCTATAAGTGTCGCGGGCCGCAGCCAGGGGATCAGACGCGGCCGGCCCCTGCACGGTGATATAGATTTCCTTTACCCGGGGTGATTGAAGAATACGCGTGTCGATCTTCATTGATGAACCAACCTCCTCTGGCAGGGTTGCCGTTGGATCAATCGATGGTAATTCGACGACATAGGTCTTCTTGTTGCCAGCGAATTGTATAACCAAACGGCCTTAGACGGCAGTGGGGCAGCGCGGCTCCGGACCGTACCAGACCCGAATTGCCAAACGGGAAAAGTCGGCCACGATCAAGTATATAGACGGAACCACCAGCAGAGTAAGCACAGTGGTAAACATCAGACCGAAACTGATGGAGATGGCCATCGGAATCAGGAAGCGGGCCTGAAAGGAAGTCTCGGCCATCATCGGGGCCAACCCCAGAATGGTTGTCAGCGAGGTCAGAATGATCGGCCGCAATCTCCGTTGTCCGGCACTGATGACGGCCTCAAAAATGGGAGTACCACGAGCTCTTTCCTTGTTGATGAAATCCACGAGGATCAGCGAGTCGTTGACCGCGATACCGGCCAGGGCCACGAGCCCGATGATCGAGAGGATGGTCAGCGGATAGCCCATCACATAATGCCCGGCCACCACCCCGATCAGGCCGAACGGAATGGCCGTCATCACGATCATCGGCTGAATGTAACTCTTGAACAACCCGGCCAGTAGAACGAATATAACGACCAGGGCGATCAGTAAATCTCTTTTCAGAGAGCCGAAGGATTTGGCCAGTTCCCGCCGGTTCCCTCCGAACTCGATACGTAAGCCGGGATATTGAGCTTCCAGTTGGCGGATCGTGGCGAACAGGGCCGCGGCGATTTCCTGGGGGTTGCCCTGGCTGTGATCCACGTCGGCCGAGACGACCACCGCCCGGCGCTGGTTCACCCGGCGCAGGGATGAATAACCGGGGGCCTCCTCGATCCGGGCCACCTCACGGAAGGGGATCATCCGCCCGTCCGGGGTGGCGATGTGCATGGCCTCCAGTTCGTAAATCTGCCGGCGCCGTTCCTCCGGGAAACGCACCATGATATCCACGTCCTCGCGATCACGTTGCAGGGTGCGGGCCTCGAGTCCGTAAAATGCGCCCCGCACCTCCAGGGCCAGGGCGCGGGCGGTGATGCCCAGCGGTCGGGCCGAATCCCGCAACTGAATCTGAACCTCCCGACGCCCGGCCTCGAAATCGTCGGCGATATCATATACGCCGCTGAACCCGGCCAGGGTCTTCTTGATCACGTCGGCGGCGGCCAGCAGGTTCGGCAGATGCTTGCCGGTGATTTCCATCTCGATCTCCGCACCGCCCGGCCCCCCTTGCATGGATTGATACTTGATCCAGGTCACGCCGGACAGCTTGTCCGTCTCCGCACGCATTTCAGCGATGATATCCTCGCTGGGCCGCTCGCGCTCGTCCATGGTGGTCAACTCGATAATCGCTTGGGCCAGATGCGTGCCGGCCGTTTCGCTCGTCCCATGCTCCCCGATCCGCAGGGACACGCCGAGCAGCGTGTATATCGTCTGGATTTCCGGGAAACGATTTTTGTCGGTGGCCAGGGCCTCGATGGCCTCCATGGTTCGCTGCGTTTCCTCGATCGGTGTACCGACCGGCATCCGCACGTTGAGCAGGATGCTCTCGGCGTCCATCTTCTGAACGAAAACAAAGGGTACCCGCCCCCCCAGAATGAATCCAAGAGCTATGAGCAAACCCGCAAAGGCTAAGGTCACGGTCACGTATCGATAGTGAATTGTCCGTTGCAACAACCCGGTATAGTGATGTTCCGTCAAGCGTCGTACCGCATTCTGTTGGGCCGCCCGCAGCGGTCGGGCGATCCGGGCCAGCCAGTGGCGCGGAGGCTCGTCCCCAAGATCCCGGCGAACGGGCGTCAACCATTCGGCCAGGTGACACGGCAGAATCGACAGCGCTTCCAGGAGCGAAATCCCCAGGGCACAGGTGACTACCACCGGCAGTACGCCCATGAAATCCCCGATCTGTCCCTCGATGAACATCAGGGGCATGAACGCCCCGATCGTGGTCAGGACGGCGATCACCACCGGCCAGGTGACCTCCTCGGTGCCTCGTATCGCCGCCAGGTGCGGCTCCTCGCCCTGCTCCACCCGGGCGAACACGTTATCGCCCACCACGATCGCATCGTCCACCAGCAGACCCAGCGCGATAATCAACCCGAACATGCTGATCAGGTTGAGCGTCTCCCCGATGATATGCATGACCATGATCGCCCCGGCGATCGACAGCAGCACGCCCATCATTACCCAGAACGCCACCCGCCAGTTGAGAAAGAACAACAACGAACCGAAGACCAGGGCCAGCCCCCACACTCCGTTGCGCTTCACCAGGTCCAACCGATCCGCGATGAATCGGGATAGATCAGTGTGAACCATCACCTCCAGCGCGGCCGGGAACGGTTCGTTTTTCTGCTGCTCGTAAATCCGCATGGCCGGCGCAACCATGCCCAACCGGCTTTTGAGCCTGCTCAACCAATCCCAATCCATCGGCTGACGACCACGACCGGCCACGTACGCTTTTACCCTGGTGGCAATCTCCACCGCGTCCCCGTCGCCGGTCTTGTAAACCGTGACGCTGACCGATGGATGCCCATTGAACCGACCGCGAACGTCGCTATCCTCGAATCCGTCGATCACCCGCCCAACGTCAGAGATCCGCACCACTTGCCCCCCGGCAGTCGTGCGTAATATCGTGTCCGAAATTCGATCCGCGTCGTCCGTCTCCATCAGAGTGCGGATAGCTACGTTCTGCCGCGGAGTCTTGACCTGGCCTGCCGGCAGATCAAGGTTGCTGTGTCGTATGGTTTCCGCGATCTCCGCCAGCGAAAGCCGATACCCCACCAGCTTCTCCGGCTCCACCTCGACCAGCAGCTCCGCCTTACGCACTCCGCTAAGTTCGAGTTTGCTCTCCGGCAAGAGCACCAGCAGGTCGTCGCGTACCTGCCGCCCGACGTCCTTTAACGTCGCTTCGTCTACCTCTCCGTAAATCGAAACCGAGATGACCGGCAACTGCGGCTCGAATTTCATTACCCTGGTCTCTTCCGCATCCGCGGGCAACTCATCCCGGGGGATGGTATCGATGGCCGCCTTGAAATCATTGACCACCAGGTCAAGATCCTTGGCCCCACTTTTCATGGTGACCAGGATCGTGCAGCTCCCCTCGCCGATGGTCGTTTCGATCTTGTCGATATCCTCGACGTCCTTGATCGCCTCCTCGATGCGAATGGCGATGCCTTTCTCCACCTCGGCCGGTGTGGCCCCGGGATAGATAGAGGATATGACCACCTGGTTCGGCCGCGATTCTGGAAACATCTCCCGCACCAGAGTCAGGCCGCCGTACGTCCCGCCGAGGATAATGGCCACCATCAGCATGTTGACCAGGACACGATTTTCCACACTGAAACGGGGTAACGATATCATGGTATGTTGGCCAATGAGGATTCCACCTCGTGCCTCTCGTTGGGCACGGCGGATGCCGACAAGTCACCAATAATGCTGACCGGAGCGTTATCGTAGAGGCTGTCAAGGTGGCTGGTAATGACAATATCACCCGGCTCCAGTCCGATCACTACGCTACGATCCAACAAGTCGTGCTCTACCCGAACCTCGCGCACATGGGCATGCCCGTCGTTATACACGAATACACGGTTGTTCTGAATGATATTGCGGGGGACGGTCAGCACATTTTCCAATGTCGGCCCGTCGATTCTGGCCTTTACGAAGAAACCCGGTAACAGTTTGCGTTCGTACCTATCGTTATCAACCTCTACATAAACTTTCAGCGTACGAAGCATCTCATTAGCCGCCGGGGAGATCCGCTTAACCAGCCCGTCCCAGGCGGAACCGTGCATCGTCTCGACCGTCAATCGGCAAGGCGCTCCTACCCGGACCCGGTCGCTTAACCCGGCCGGCACTTCGATCACTACCTCGATCCAACGCGAGTCCAGCAGGGTAAACAGCGACTCGCCGATTTGCACCCGCTGCCCCAAGGCCACAGATAGCTCTTCGATTACCCCATCGAAGGGGGCCTTGATCGTGCAATGCTCGACGTTCAAGCGGGCCAGGTCCACCGTGGCCTCGCTCGCCCGGACGACGGCGGCCTGCTGTTCACGCTGGGCCGGAATGAGCGCCTTGCGGTGCTCGTACTCCTGGACCGTCAGCCGGGCCCGCTCCAGATCGATCAAGGCCGTCTTGAATTCCCGATCGGAAGCCATCTGTTGATCGAACAGCGCCTTGGTCTTGTTGAAATCCCATTGAGTGTTATCGAGTACGTTAACGGCCGTCGAGATCAGTTGCGTTAAGTTACTCTCTTCGACATCCAGTTGAGCCAAGGCCGCCCGGTCCCGGGCCAGTTGACCCTCTGCCTGAGCCAGGGCGGCCTCGTATTCGCGAGCATCGATACGCAACAGAATCTGATCCTTCGCCACCGTCCGTCCCGGTCGGATAGCAGCGGGCAACTCGATCACTTGACCGATAACCTGGGCAGACAGGGGCGCCAGGCGATCCGCCCGGGTGGTTCCGAACTGGATAATCGGCTCGATAAGATTTTGCGGCATAATAGGTTGCGTTTTAACGAGCAAAGGCGGGCGAACGATATCCCTTTTTTCCGGTTCTGGTCTGCTTGCGATTAAAAGACCGGTCACAACCACGCTCGCAACGAGCGTTACGACAATCACAATTGCGGAAACAATGAGTTTTCTTCGCATGGAAGCTCTTTTTTCGCGGCTACCCCGATTGTTCTTCTCTAATTATACAAACCGCCAGTCCGGCAAACAATCGCCGGGCACAAGTATACAAATTTCCGGTGGACAGATGGACGACGGCAATCATGTGGTGATTAAACGCTTCTGGGCATAGTATAAGGGCTGTGGGAACGGTAATGGACGGTGCTTATGCGCATGCGATGGCCTGAACGGTGTTTACTGAGCACGCGGTGGCGCGGCTGGCTTTTACGTAAGGTCGAAGTCCCGCGCGTGCTCGAATCGTTGCACCTGCCCCATCAACCGGTATGCCTGGAAATCGGTTGTGGCAATGGTATCGGGGCGTTAGTTGTCAGCCAATGGCTGCGGCCTGCCCGGCTGACCTGTGTGGATTACGACGCGCCCATGCACGACAAAGCCCGCAAGGTTCTCGCCCACCCCCCGCAGTGGGCGCGCGACGTGGAGACGAGCCGGATCGACCTGGTCCGCGGCGACGCAACGCGTTTGGCATTTCCGGACGGCCGCTTCGATGCGGTCTTTCTGTTCGGGGTGTTACATCATATTCACCAGTGGCCGGCCGCGATTGCACAGGTTTACCGCGTGCTCAAACCTGCCGGCGTCTTTGTCTTCGAGGAGGCCTTGATGGGGTCGTCGCGCGTTCTGGCCAATCATTTCTGGCGGCATGTGCCCTTCGACCGCGAAGAACTGCAGGCGGTCTTGCGCGAGACGGGTTTCAACGTCGAGCGCTTCGAGGCCACTCTGGCCGGAATATGGTGTTTTGTCCATGCCCGCAAACCCGGCTGATGATCGCCGGGGGCATCCGAAGAAAGGTAGCACGGGAAATTCCGACTTGTTGGGGATTATTCGCGATCATCTCCGCGGCCTGAAAAACACGGGCAGAAAGGCAACTCCCCCATGATCCGTCGCCATATCCGGAAACGTCCACAGGCTTGGTCCGTGCCCCAGTGGCCTTTCCGGACCCGCATGATCGTGAGACTGGGCGACATCTACCGACAAATGTTGGCTGCGTTCCTTTGCGCACTCGGCCCGCGCGCGGCTTATGCCTGGATGGCCATGATGGCCCGCGCATTGTATCGACTGGCCGAGCCACTCCGCAGACACTGCAAAGCCCAGTGCCAGACCGCGCTTGGTTCCATGGCCACACCCGACATGATCGCCGACCTGGCCGCTCGGGCTTTCATTCATCGAGCCTGGAATCTCGCCGACCTGATGCTTGCCAAACGGTTC
>JAAYCU010000247.1 GCA_012729595.1 Phycisphaerales bacterium | reverse complement strand
TCAAAGCCGACCTGCAACGCGCGGTCTGGCGAGAGGCGGTGAACGATGTGGTCAAAGTCAGTCATGAACGTCCGGTACTCCGCCGCCTGGAAAAGCTCCTGGCGGCATGAAATCGGTCAGTTTAAGGTCATAAGGTAAGTTATGACTCTGTCCCCCGAGCCCCGCCGGATTTACTACCACGTGCATCCTGATGGCTATCGGGCTTCCCCGTCCATTCCCGGGTAACCCCGCCGTGCCAGCCTTGTATCCGATTCCTGTACGTCGGACCCAGTTTCGTCTCCGGCCTCTTTCATATCCAGCCTCGCAACGGACACCCTTGCTATCTGCTCGCGGTTACAGTCATCACGCCCCGCAGAGAAATTGTACTTCCAAGATTCACAATATGCTTGGCACACAAAACAACAGCGCCGGAAGGAGAACACTCCTTCCGGCGCCCGTTGGTTTTACGGATATTGCGTAACCTGCTTACGGACAGGTGACACTCTTGAAGAGATTGGCCTTGACCAAGGAGAGATCCACGATATTGATGGCATTGTTACAATTGACATCACAATCCGCATTCAAACCCGTTATGCTTTGAAAAAGTTGGCTCTTAACCCTCGATAAATCTTGAATATTAACGACCTTGTTGCGGTTTACGTCACCATATAGGGCACCGATATGCACATCATTGTCACCCGCGAGCAACAGACCGGTGGCCACACTACGCAGACCCGATACAGTGATGCTCAAACAGGTCTGGTTGGCGGGGACGTCCATCAAGAAGATTTCCAACTCAGTCCCGCTCACAAAATATGCGCCACCAAACAAGGCTTGGTTAAGAACGATCTCATCACCCAGTTCGACAGAACCATCGACCGCTTCCATGTCCTCGCTAAAGTTCAGGGTGATAATCCAGTAAGGTGCATCTACGTTCTGACGAGGCTCCGTTTTCACGTCTGCCGAACCGATGGGAAACTCTAATGCGAATAAGTTCCCGCTGCCATGCTCTATCGTATTCCAGGCGCTGACCAGGTACGGGGGATCCTGATGCGATGAAACACACTCATTTCCATCACAGATTTCACCAGTGGCACAGTGTGAGTCTTCCAGACACTCAACACACGTACCCGTATCCGGATTGCAAACCTCCGAACCGCAATCGATGGGCTCATTTACGCAATCCCCACCGACACATGAATCGACCGTACACAGGTCTCCGTCTTCGCAATCCGCGTCCTCGATGCATAGTGGTTCGGTCACGACAAACGTAACCGTATCGCCGACCAACTGCTCGGCAACAGTGGCGAAAGCCGCCTGTGCAGCCAGAAGGTTCAAATCGCCACGTAGCGCGTTGGTCCCGGGCCGAGGAATCAGCTTGAGAGTATAAGTCCCGGCGGGCAGGCCAGAGGTGTCAATTTGACCCTCGACAACGGGCCCAATTCCCAGCCCACCAGTACCAACCAAGCCCACGCCTGGTTCGCAGTGGGTAGCACCTACATTACGTACCCATCTTTGGTAACCAGCTCCCATCCCACACAATTTACCGGGCTCGATTGTCGGAAATTGACAGACGTTCATATTCGGCCCGCCGCCGTTGGGCAGGTTAGGATATCCCGGACAGAGCTTACCTGCTGACGTCCGATAGGCAGGATCCGACACTCGACCCGGTCCCACACTCCATACGTTGAAGCTGAAAGCGAAAGCCGCACCCGCCAGACATGGCGGACAAAGCCCTTCGGGGATTGTACCGCCGGAGGGCATACACTGGCTTCCGCCGTCGTGGATTGAACTGTAAAATACCTCTTGATTGACGATCGGACCACTGGCATTACCGTGCCGCAGTTCGAGGTCAAAAACAAAATTCGCCACACCCTTGACAGCCGAACCAGCTCCTGGCCCGCCGCCTTGCACGCCAGATGCGGTAATGGTGGCATCCCATGTTATCGGTGCTCCTTGCGCGAATGCCTGATTATCCGCACTGCTACCGGGCGTGAAATAAACATAGTTTCCGGCCTTGATGCTGGCAGCTTGGTTGTCCCCACCCAATTGCAAGGTATACCCCACCTCGCTGGCCGCAAACAAACTGCCTCCCATGAGCAGGAGGAGCGTTACCGCAAAACCCAGTCTCGCTTGTTCGCCCTTCGTCAATACGTGCATCCTTTAACTCCTTTTTGCCATGCTTAATGCTAAACTCGAGTCCTACAC
>JAAYCU010000246.1 GCA_012729595.1 Phycisphaerales bacterium | reverse complement strand
ATCAAGCTCATGTAGAAACCGGTAACCACCAACAGGCGAAGGTCGCACCTCAGATTGCATTCGGCCAGACCGGCCAGATAAAGCCAACTCTGCTCAACCGAGCCGGCCCTGAAAAACAGCCAGGCCAGACAGACCAAATGAAACGTCCCGAGCACACTTATGATGAATACAAGACCGCGAAGAGGGGTATTCAGTATAGGCGGTTGTACGGAATGGGGGCGATTGCGGACAATCATCTTGTGAATTGCGAGATAGATCCCATGCAATCCACCCCAAAGTACGAAGGTCCATCCGCACCGTGCCATAATCCGCCCAGCAGCATGGTCAACATAAGATTGCGGTAGGTATTCGAAGTTCCCTTCCGGTTCCCCCCAAGCGGGATATAAAGATAATCGCGCAGCCAAGTGGACAGCGAGATGTGCCAGCGGCGCCAGAACTCAGTGATATTGGCTGACAGATAAGGTTGCTTGAAGTTGATCATTAACTCGATACCCAGCAACCGGCTCACACCCCGGGCAATATCGCTGTAGCCCGAGAAATCCCCGTAAATCTGAATGGCAAACAAATAGAGACCCAATAACAGGCGGACCGACGACTGGTGGGCAGGATCCGCGAAGATGTCGTTGACGTATGGAGCTACCGCGTCGGCGATGGCAATCTTCTTTAGATAACCCATGAGTATAAGTTGCAAACCGGTACCGATCTGCGATGGAGTCACTTTCCTTGGGCGGTAGATAGCCGGCAAAAGATTGCCCGCGCGCTCGATCGGGCCGGCTACCAGTTGCGGGAAATAAGAGACATAGAGGGCAAAGTCCAGAAAATTCCGCGCCGGCTCCTGTCGCCCGCGATATACATCGATGACATAGCCCATGGTCTGGAAGGTGTAAAAGCTGATTCCCACCGGCAGAATTATGTGTATAGCCCAAGAGCACTGCCCCAGCCCAAGGGAAGCACTGAGCTGGTTGAAACTGTCCAGGAAGAAGTTGAAATACTTGAAGAAGGCCAATAGCCCGAGATTACCGCAGAGACTTATCCCCAAAAGTATACGTTTACCAGCCATGCTGGCAGTGCGATGGAGTCGATCGGCCACCAGGTAATCAACCACCGTAGAGATCGCCAGCAATGACAGGAACCGCCAATCCCAGGCCCCATAAAACACATAACTGGCCACGAGCAGGAACCGATTCTGCCACCGATGCGATAACGCATAATAAAGCGGTAAAACCACCGCCAGGAAGAAAACGAAAGTAAAACTGGTGAAAACCATATCCGCGAATATCGGCATCCGGCAAAGTCCGCATAAATTGCGACAACCCCGCCGGCCGTTGAGAAATGGATATAGTTATCGGTCCATGTGCAATGGGGAAGTATGATTGTACGCTTTTGGATCGTCACGAAACCGATCCCAGGATAATCCCGTCATACACGGGTTCTTTATCGACGTGTCGAAGAGGTCGAAGACCTACCAGATGCCGACCAACTTGGCCAAGCCGGTCAGGATGGTCGGCAGGAACGCCTGATCGAACCCCGCGGTATGGTCGGCCAGGAGCCAGTCCATTTTCAGATCGTCCAGTCGGACACCCCGTAGCGTGATTCTCTCCTGATAGATCTGGCCGATACCCTGTTCGTAAGCCTGTTGCAGGCAGGGCACCGCCTCGGGGTCCAGGCCGATGATTCGGGCGGCGGTGGCATCGACGGCCGCTGCGTCCGTGCCGGCCAGCAGGAACCATTCGCCCAGCCGGTCCCGGATGTCCACGGTTTTGCCCCAGAACGGCGCGACGTGCGGGCCGTTGCCCTCGCAGCCGATCGAACCGTCGATGATGGCCAGATCCGGTTGCACGGTGTGCACGATATCCAGAAAACATTGGGTTACTCCGCCGGCTGCCGAGTGCAGACGCGAGCGCGAGAAGGGGATCGTGCTGTGCCGTTTGAGAGAGGCCGTCCCCACGAAATTCTTCATCGCCCCGGTCAGATAAGTCCACCGATGCGATTTGAGCGGGGCAATGGAGATTACCCGGTCGGCCTGGGTGACATGACTGGATACATAAATGTGTCCGAGGTCGGTGCGGGGCGAGGGAATCGCGTCCCAGGTTGGCGATTCCGCTTCGAGGCACACGAGGGTTATTCGCCCGGGGTACGCCGCGTCGAGCCGCCGGGCTTCCGTCGCGAGGTTGGTCGAACCGTCCAGCGTTACCGCGTTCTCCCAGGAGAAGGTAGGTATCTGTCCGCCTTCCCCGATGATGACCTTGCCCGCTCCGGCCTTGAGGCATTCCTCGGCCACCACGGCGATGATCTCGACCTTCGCGCTCTCGCCGGTAGTAAAGACGTTTTGCGGCATGAAATCCAGGCCGCCAAGGTTCGGTTTGATGAACACGGTTTCGCCCGGATGGATGATGGAATCGATTCCGCCTACGGTTTCAAGGACCGCCCGGGTCATGTTGTACAGGTCCGTCCCGCGGACGGCGGCCACCTCGGCGTCGTCGTCCCAGGGGCGGTCGGTAGGAACAGGAATGTAGGGCATCGGAGCCCCGCACCCCGTCAGCAATCGAGAGGACATCAAGGCCAGTCCCGAACCCGCTCCATATCGAAGGAAATCCCTTCGCCTCATTTCATGCATGGCTTTTCCTCGCTCGTGGCCTCTGCGGCCTTACATATCGTAGCATAACGCCCCGATGATACAAATCCGCGATATTTTCACGCCAACCAACCGTCCTGCGGGGTTTTGACCGCCGCCTGGCTCCCGGTTAGATTGAATGGGTGGGGCAAGCCAAAAAAAAGGAGCCGGGATATGACCGTTCAAATCGCTACGGCGGAACAAGACCGCGAATATGTCTGTCGGCCGCAGAAGGGCATCCTCGAAAGTATGCTGCAACTGGGCTATTTCCGGTATTCTCAATCGACGAAGTGGAAGCCTGCCCTGAACGTTTATGAGGATGAGGAGTCGTTTTACCTGTGCGTGGAACTGCCCGGTCTGACCCGCGAACAGATTCACCTCGAGGTGATCGAGGACACGATACGTATCAAGGGCGAACGGCCGCTGCCTCCGCCGCCGGAAACGGCCACAACCGCCTGTCTCTTGCGGATGGAAATTGATTCCGGGCCTTTCGAGCGGACCCTGGAAATGCCCCCGGCCGCCGATTTGAGCACGATCGAGGCCAAGCTGGTTAACGGTTTTTTATGGATCACGATGTCCAAGCGAGAAAGTTCATGTTCCGGTTGATATGCAATCATGGCAGATGACAAGGAAAAAAACGTCGATCAACCCGAGTCGGAGAAGATGCCCGAATCATCGGCCCCGGAAGGCGCGGAGGTTCCCATCCCCGCGGCGTTACCCAGTCTGCTGGCCGGTGGCGAGCAGGAAATCCCTGAAGATCTACCGATCCTGCCGATCCGCGATGCGGTAGCGTTTCCCGGCACGATCATGCCGCTCAATATCGGGCGGGACAAATCCCGCCGGCTGGTCGAACACGCTATTTCGAGTAACAAGCTGATCGGCGTCGTGGCCCAGCGAGCCAAGGAGATCGAGGATCCGAAGCTCGAGCACATCTTCCGGGTCGGCACGGTATGCATGATTCTCAAAATGCTGACTCTGCCTGACGGTTCGCTGAACATCGTGGTACATGGCTTGATGCGTTTCGGCATCGAGGAAATCCGGGCGACCGAGCCGTTCATGGTCGCCCATGTCCACACCCGTCCGGACGAGGTTACGCCCAGTCAGGAACTGGACGCCCTGCTCCATAACGTCAAGCGAAACGCCTATCGGGCCTTCGAGTTGTCGCCCAATGTGCCCGAGGAAGCCCGAGTCATCCTGGATAATATCGAGACTTCCGGGGGGATTGCCGATTTTCTGGCGGCGAATCTGCCCTTGTCTCTCGAAAACCGCCAGGAGCTGCTGGAAACCTTTGATGTCATGGACCGGCTGAACAAGGTGAATGCGGCCCTGGCCGAGCACGTCGAGGTGCTCGAACTATCCAACAAAATCCAGAAACAGGTTCGCCAGCAGATCGACAAATCGCAGCGCGAATACTTCCTTCAGGAACAACTCAAGGCGATTCAGAAGGAACTGGGCGAGACGGACAGCCGCACGGGCGAGATTCAACGGCTCAAGGAACGGATGGAACAGGCGAAGATGCCGGAGGCGGCCCTTAAGGAGGCCCAGCGCGAGCTGGAGCGTATCGCCCGAATCCCGCAGGCCTCGCCGGAATATTCGGTGGCCGTCGATTATATCACCTGGCTGTGCGACCTGCCTTGGGCGGTAGGCACGGAAGATCAATTGGAGTTGACGCGAGCCGATCGCATCCTAGACCAGGACCATTACGATCTGGCGAAAGTGAAGAAACGTATTCTGGAGTTCCTGGCCGTCCGGAAGCTCAAGCCCGACGGGCGTGGCCCGATCCTTTGTTTTCTAGGTCCGCCCGGAGTGGGCAAGACTTCGCTCGGCCAGTCCATCGCTCGGGCCCTGGGGCGTAAGTTTATTCGCATGTCGCTGGGTGGTATCCACGACGAGGCCCAGCTTCGGGGGCATCGGCGAACGTATATCGGATCCATGCCGGGGCGGATTATTCAGGAGCTTCGTAAGTGCGGGGCGAACAACCCCGTGTTCATGCTTGACGAGGTGGACAAGCTCGGTCAGGATTTTCGGGGCGACCCGGCCAGCGCGCTGCTCGAAATCCTCGATCCGCAGCAGAATTACACGTTCACGGACAACTACATCGACGCCCCCTTCGACCTGTCGCGGGTGATGTTCATCGCGACGGCCAACTATATCGACCCGATCCCGCCACCGCTGCGCGATCGGATGGAACTGATCCGCCTCTCGGGCTACACGACGCAGGAAAAGCTTTTTATCGCCAAGCGGTATCTCGTCCCCCGTCAGTTGGACGAAAACGGTCTGGCCCGCAAGCATCTCGTCTTCACCGACGAGTCCATCCGGACCATTATTTCCTCATACACCCGGGAAGCGGGGGTGCGCGAGCTGGAACGGCAGGTCGGTACCATTGCGCGCGGGGTAGCCGCCCGGGTGGCCCGCGGGCAGCGTCGCCAGGTAAAAATAAGCCCGGACAAGGTGAGCGATTATCTGGGACCGAGTCAGTTCGATCACGAAATCGCTCAGCATGCCGGCGTGCCGGGGGTTGCGACCGGTCTGGCCTTCACCCCGACGGGGGGTGAAATTTTGTTTATCGAGGCTACCCACATGCCCGGACGCGGTAATCTGACGCTGACGGGGCAGATCGGCGAGGTGATGAAAGAGTCGGCTATGACTGCCTGGAGCATTGTGCGCAGCCGGGCGCGGCAATTGCGTATCAATGGCGAGGATCTGGCCAAACTGGACGTACATGTACACGTGCCCGCGGGGGCGATTCCCAAGGATGGTCCCTCGGCGGGGGTGGGTATGCTCAGCGCCCTGGTTTCGCTGTTCACCGGACGGCCGTGCCGCCCAGAGGTGGCCATGACCGGGGAAATCACCCTTACCGGCCGGGTGCTGCCGATAGGGGGGGTAAAGGAAAAAGTACTGGCCGCCCATCGTGCCGGCATCAAGCGCGTGGTTCTGCCCGCGGAGAACAAGAAGGATCTGGTCGACATCCCCGAGGATATCCGCCGCAAGAAAATGAAGTTTACGTTCGTCAGCGATATAAACCACGTCCTGCGTCACACCCTCCTGCCGGCCAGTGTTGCAATTAGGGACAAACAAGCTGCTCCCCGCGAGAAAATCCAGACGCAGACGGGCAATAAATAATAACAGCTTCGTTGAAATTCTGTTTCACTTCGCGGTTTGGGTTACCCCGCCGGGGTGATTCCGAACATGCTCAGGGCGGCTTCCTCGTTTTCGGCGAAGGTGAAGAGTCTGTCCAGCCCGCTGATTTTGAAGACCTTTTTAAGATCGTCCCGCAGGCCGCAGAGGATGAGAGTCCCTTTGATGGCTTCGGCCTTTTTCCGCAGGGTCAGGAGCATGCCCAGGGCGGAGCTGGACAGGATGCGCACCTTGGTGAAATCGATGATCAGCTTTTTGCGATTCTTGTCGTCTACCAAGCTGTACAATTCCGCGCCGATCTGCTCGACCTCAAGGGAATCAAGAATCCGCAGTTCCTCAATATTAACGATGGTGGCATCCTTGATTGGATGAATCAGTAACTTTGCCGCCGCAGCCATAACGTGTCCTCACAATGCCAGTCAAGATAACGGTTTATATTATATGCTGGAAATCAATTCCGGGCCAGCATGGGAGCGGGCACGTTGGAGTCATACCGATACTCTGGGAATTCGCGATCCTATCATTGTCGTGATTTCGTAGGGGATAGTATTCAATTTGCGGGCCAGGGCCTCCACGCTGTTGGGGGCATGAGGATCAGTGTCGATCACAATGATTTCATCGTTGGCCTCTACCGGCCCGGCGTCGGTCAGATCGACGGTGGTCTGATCCATGCTGACCCGGCCTATCACCGGGACTTGTCGGCGGGACTGCCCCGGTTTCGCGGCGAGCGTCATTACTGCGTTGTTGCTTAGAAGTCGGCGATAGCCGTCGGCGTAACCGATCGGAACGATTCCGATCAGGCTGGGACGACTGGTTACAAAAGTGCGGCCGTATCCAATCGGATATCCTGCGGGTACTCGACGTACGGAGGTCAGGCGGGCGACAATGCGCATGGCCGGGAGCAGATCGTCGGGCCGCTGCCCAACCGGACCGCCCCAATAACCGTAGAGGGCTAAGCCCGGTCGCACTGAGTCGAGACAGGAGTGAGTAGCTCTAAAAACCGCCGCGGAATTGGCTGCGTGATAGCCGCCGATAGTGAAACCTTGACCGGATAATCGGTCTCTAAATGTGTTGAACGTGTCGAGCTGGTGTTGCGTATAGGTCAGGTCTTCATCGTCTGAAGACGCGAAATGCGTATAGATGCCTTCGATGGCGATCTGCGGCATGCGAGCGACCGTGGCTACGAACTTCTCCCCATCCGAGGGTAAAAACCCCATACGTCCCATGCCGCTATCGATTTTGATTTCTACACGGGCGCGGCGTCCTGTCTGGTTCGCCGCCAGGGAGAGGGCTTCGGTCTCGGCCACGCTGGTTACCGTACATAAGATATTGGCGGTGACGGCGGATAGGGCGTTTTGAATACGTTGTTGTGCACTGCCGACTGCCAGAAACGGACAGAGGCATAGAATCGGGCGAATCCAACCCAGGCGTCTCAATTCCAGCCCCTCTTCGAGGTGGGCTACTACCGTCCGTTCGATGTTAGCTTCTTGGAGAATTGGCAGTACGCAACGAACCCCGTGGCCGTAGGCATCTGCCTTAATCACGGCGCAGATCTCTGTGTTTGGCGAAAGCCGTCGTCGTATGGCCGCAATATTATTTCGGATTGACTCCGTACAAACCTGGGCTTGGATAGAGTGGATCATGATAACCCGATTCTAACGACTCCGTGGAGATCAGGTCAAGCAGTTAATCCATCCTTATCGTTGAACTTGTGTTCCTTTGAGGGTCTCCCTATACTTTGATCAGAAAGCGTGGGTTGAGGAGATACAGATGCCGATTTATGAGTATCATT
>JAAYCU010000245.1 GCA_012729595.1 Phycisphaerales bacterium | reverse complement strand
GGGGTTATTTCAGCCGTCGGGACGGGAGAAAACTCGAAAACGGGGTAGGCGCAACGGGGGGCGCTGGTACAATAACAGAACACGGCCCGGCGGCATTGCCGGGCGAGGTCAAATGGGAAATCTCGGAATAACTATTCAGAACAAGGAAATCAACATGTCACGCCGAAACCTGACCATAAGTGTCTTCTTGGCAATATGCTGCATCGCTTGGCCTTGCCTGGCCCAAAACCGTCGGGTTGATGCTTTTTCCGGCTCACCCCTGGGCTGGGATCTTGATCCGATCATGGACGTGTACGTTTCCAATATCAGCCGGCATTACAACCTGGACGATAGTCAGAAACGATACACCCAAGCCTTGCTGACCAGACGGGTCAAGGATTTTCTCAAAAACTACGAAAAAGACGTTCGTGATATCATGGCCGAGTACATGACCTATCAAGTTGGACAGAAAGTCCCCCCTCCGGAGGTTGCCAAGGAGTTCGCCCAGCGTGCCGAGCCGCTGATCGAAGCCATGAAGCACGAAATTTACGAGGGGAACAAAATCTGGCGACAGGTTCTGAACGATCAGCAAAAGCAGATTCATGATCGGGATTTGAAGCAGATGGACCAATTTTTCGATAATCTAACTAAGCAGATCGAGAACTGGAGCCAGGGCAAGGTTGAGCCCCTTGAGCCAACCGGTCGCCCAACGGTCAGCCGACCGCTGATGCTCAATCCCGAGGACGCCTGGGATTACTATGTGAACAGTTTCGTCTACCGATATGGCCTCGATCAGGGGCAGCGTGAGACGGCCTTTTCCATACTACGCGAATTGAAGGACGAAGCCCGCCGACTGCGTGAGGCCCGCGGATCGGATTTCGAACGCATCGAAAACCATCGCAAGGAGTTGAACGAGCAGCTCGCCAAGCAGGACGGTACTGAGGCCATCGAGGAGCATCAGAAGAAAATCCTCGCATTAAACGCAGATAAACAAAGACTCGAGGCCCCGATCAACGGATTGTTTAACAAGCTCAAGGACCGGCTGGAAACCATTCCTAACGCCGATCAGCGCCGCGCATACAGCGCACGAATGGCCGGATTAAAACGCTTTGTCGATAAAAAACGCGAAAGCGAGACGCAACCGGCAACCGAAACCCAACCGGCATCCGAGACTCAACCGGCTAAGGTTGTCGCGCAGCCCTCCTGAGCGGGTCGGGAACAACCGGTTGACGACGATCCATTAAACACATCGTACCAGTTTATGGCATGTGTAAATGGGCGTCTCTTTCCGCAGAAACGCCGCAAGGGCTGGTTTCTGTTTCGCAATATCAACGACAACGCCGAATTCCTTTCTCTTGCTTTTCCGCGATATTCCCGGTATTGCTATTGACGTTTTAGTGCGCGGCCGGGACGTGGGCTAATCCACGAATATGCCGGGCGGTGACCACTTCCATGCGTTCAAAAACAGCGGGTGAGCCATGTCGAAATTTAGCATGTACTTTGGAATCATGGTTTTCGGGGGTTCGTTCTGCTTGGTTGATGCCCAACCACCGACGGGCGAGCGACCGAATATTCTGCTGTGCATGGCGGACGACTGGTCGTGGCCTCATTCGCCGCTATATGGCGACCAAGTGGTGCGGACGCCGACGTTCGAGCGCATTGCCGCTGCCGGCATTCTTTTTCAAAACGCCTTTGTTTCCTCCCCTTCTTGTACACCATCGCGAAACGCGCTACTGACCGGACAATATCATTGGCGTCTCGAGGCCGGCGGAAACCTCTGGAGCGCCTTCCCCGATGGTCCCCGGACTTATCCGAATATTCTGGAAGATCGCGGCTACCATGTCGGCGCGTACCGCAAGGCTTTCGGGCCAGGCCGAGACCGCGAGCGTCCGGTCGCGGGAAAAAACTATTCCAGCCCTCAGGATTTTTTCAAGAGTCGCCCTCCTGGGGTGCCGTTTTGCTTCTGGTTTGGGTCACCGGATCCGCATCGTCCTTATGAGTGGCAATCCGGTGTGAACAGCGGTATGAAGCTTCAACAAGTACAGGTCCCGCCTTGCTTGCCGGACAGTGTCGAGGTCCGCACGGATATATGCGATTATTACTACGAGGTGCAACGGTTCGACCGCGAGGTAGGTGAGCTTCTCGACCTCCTCGAAAAAATGGGCGAGCTGGATAATACGATCATAGTCATGACCGGCGACAACGGCTGGCCTTTCCCGCGAGGCAAGAGCAATCTCTACGATCTGGGGGTGCATGCCCCGTTAGCCATTCAGTGGGGGAACCGAATCGCTAAGGGACGAGTAGTCGATGATTTCGTGAGTTTGATCGATCTGGCCCCGACCTTTCTTGAAGCTGCGGGCATCGAGCCACTGGCGGAAATGACCGGCCGGAGTTTGATGAAACTGTTCGAATCGCCACGCTCGGGAATGGTGGACCCTACCCGTACGCATGTGTTGACCGGCAAGGAACGACATACCCCCGCCCAGGCGGACAATATGGATGGCACCCCGATGCGGGCCCTCCGTAACCGGGATTACCTGTATATTCACAATTTCGAACCCGATTGCTGGCCGGCTGGCCATCCTCGCAGCAGCGTCTTCGGGCCACCTTTAGGCGACATCGATAACAGCCCTACTAAAACCTTTATCGTCGCGCATAAACATGATCCGGAACTGGGAAAATATTACGAACTATGTGCCGCCAAACGCCCCTCCGACGAATTGTATGATTTACACAAGGATCCGCACCAATTGCATAACGTCGCTGATGATCCGGAATACGCGGTAATCCTGACCACCCTCAAGAATCAACTTATGCGGGAGCTGAAAGAGACGAAGGATCCTCGGGTTGCGGGGCAAGGGCACCTCTTCGCTCAGTATCCTTATTACGGCCGCATGGCCAATCCACCAGAATAACTGGACCATACGACCTTCAGTATCCCCTTCAACTACTGCCCAGAACGCAAGTTATGCGCGATATCCATGACCCGGAACACCTGCCGGCACTAATCGGTGGCGATATAACCAGCATTATTCAGGCAAGTCCGAAGCCCTTCGGCACGCCCTCGGCAAACTTAGGTTCGAGGGCGGACCAGAACAGATACATTTAACGAACAATATCGCCTCTAGTTCACACAAAGGGGGTGGTTGTGCTATTCAAGCTCTTCCGGTACAATTCTGCCGGTAACACATTGTATTACCAACAGGCCGGAGTCCGGACGAAATGCGTTTTCGAAGACAAACGCTCCAGCATATAAGTATTCTGCTCACCTGCAGCTCGGGGTTGTCGCTGGGACTCTGGCTCCACCTCTGGTTGGTCTGTCATCACTGCATAACCGATCATTGCACAGCCGAACACTGCACAACCGAACACGACCAGCACGACCAGCATGACCACGACACGAAAGAATGTACTCTGTGTCAGGTGATGTTCATCAATCCCCGGATCGTCCTGCCCGAACTCGCTCTTAAGACGATCGGTTCGTTACCGGTTCATTCCATCCCCGCGGCCCCCGTGTCCACGCCGATCCCGACACGGGAGCGAAGTTCCATCACGTTGCGCGGGCCACCTGCCGAGTTTTCCAACTGTTCAATTTGACAAGCGCATCAAACCGCAGCAATCACGTAGGCATATGTAGGTTTGGTGCCTCTTACAATCAACGAAGCATGCCGTGGGCTTTCCGGCCGTGTTTAATCTCGCCAGTCGAGCGACCATGACAGACAAGCCCTTTGAGGCCTTGGATTGATTTTACGACCGGAGAAACCGTTTACGTCGAACGGGCGGCCTGCAACGTGTTGGAGCAAAATGATCCGCAAGGAGTAAATAAGAATGAGATGCGCCTACGGTACAATCATGATGACTATCGTTTTATCCTGGGCAGCAACGGTCTGGGCGGATTCGCACGCCCATCCGTATGCCCACACGCATATTGGAATCAATCCCACTTTGCGTCCGGACTGGAACGATCCGGGAAACAGAGCTTTGGATACAGATACTGACCCGACGGATAACAACAAGCTGTGGTTTTTCTCGGTTCCCCCGGTACACACGGCCGGCACCCCAGGATGGCCAAACTGGTCGCATGCCGAGGGTTCCACCTTCCTACTGGCCGTCCCCGAGCACGGCCCGGGCGATTCGGCCATTATCCATCCGACGGACCCGACCAAGCAGCTTTATACCTGCGAATTCATGTGGAGCAAGGCTAACGGCTATGACGATCCGGATGGCTACGCGCATCTGGATGGATGGCATTCCGCCCATGGCCCCGGCGGAATGTGGAGTCTGGAAAGCGTCGATCAGCAAACGACCCCCGCTTGGAATATCTATATCAAACGGGAAGGTACTAGCCTTGCCGAGCAGGATTTTTTCATGGAAACACCTGGCGGGCTGGAAACTCTGACCACGAACGGCTCGACCCACCAGCTAAAGAAGACCTGGCTGGATGACAATAACGCGTGGGGGATACATGAGCACATGAGCTTCTATTTCTGGCTGGCCGCGGACGGCAGCGATATCGGAAATGAAGTATCTGTCACCTTCAGCGCCTTTGATATGGGCGGCTTGTACACCGCGTCCGACCCGTTCACCTTGACCTTCGTGGTCGTGCCGGAGCCGGCCAGCCTGGGGTTGTTGATCCTCGGCGGCCTAGTCACGTTCGCTCGCCGGCGATACTAACGGAGTGTTCCCGTCAACGACGGCGGGCGGGCCAAGGCGTCTCGCGGAAGCCCGCCCGGCCGTCGTGCGGGTAGCCGCCAAGAGGCCGTTGTCATGCATGACCGTAAGGCATTCACATTGATCGAGGTTCTGGTAGTTGTAGCTATCATTGCCTTGCTCGTATCCGTCTTACTGCCTTCACTTGCCGCCGCTCGGCGACAGGCCCGTGCTGTTGTGTGCATGAACAACTGCAAACAGATTGGCCTGGCCGCTCAGATGTACGCCATGCAATACAAAGACACGTTTCCGCCCAGCGCCCATGGAGGCGAGCCAGACCCGGAAACTTGGTGGCTTCACGTTCTGACTAGGTTTATTAAGACCCCTTTACTGTTTAAATGCCCCGAGGACAACGCGCAGAACTTCCTCAATTGGAGCAAGGCGCTCCCCCCGGCCACGGAGTTAAGCCATCGCCGCTGGGCCAGTTACGCCGTGAATTACCTGGTAGTCCGTTCTACTGACGAGGATAACAACCCCCTAACCCCGTACAGCGAACGCCTCTCACGGATCCGCAGGCCGCAATACGTGGTACTCGTCGGCGAATCCCAGGATAGCCTATTGGGAGTAGATCATATTCACCCCGAAAAATTCGAGTGGCTCGGCGGTCCGCAAGGCCAAGTCGCCACCACCCGGCACAATGGCCGGGCGCACTATTTATTCGTCGATAGCCATGTCGCCAGACTGCGCGTCGAGGAAACCTGGGAAGACGGCCGGCGCAACTGGTGGGATCCCGACTCGGCTCCGGCCTGGCGGGAAACGAGCACCCCACCACCGCCGCCGCCTCCGCCGCCGCCACCGTGACCGGCTATGAATAGGGAGACACTGAGACCGCTGAGTACTACTCAAACAGGAGATATTGATCATGTATCAGAAACTATTCGCCGTAGCGATACTCGCGACCGGTATTCATTCATATGCCTTTGCCCAGCATGGTTGTCCGCTGGACCATTTCGCCATCGGCCAGGACGGCGGTTCGGGCTCGCCCACCGGCAAGCTGATTGTTGATGTCAGCACGCTGTATGAAACGAATGTAAGCAAACCGTACGCCAGCCATTACCCGCTGAACTACAGCGCTTCGAAACAGGCCTATATCAACGGCGAGCCGGGAGCGGAGCAGACCACGAACCCCGAACAGCAGTTCGCGGGCACGAGAATGACAGACTATGACATCTGGCTTGAAATTGTGGAGGTGTCGGACAACCTCTGGATAGGCGCAGGATCCAACTGGTACACAACTGGTGGGCGGATTCGCCTCAGCAGCTATGCAGACCATCACCTGCATATGAATTATTGGGTATGGGCCTCGGTTTACGACCCCCAAAAACAGTATTACGCGGTATTCAGGCTGGTGGATGATCTGGACGACGGGCAACGTTACGAGATTTCCGAGGAATTCTGGGTGGTCTTGAATCGGCCGGTACCCGGTGATTTTAACGCGGACGGCCACATCGATAGCGACGACCTGGATGTATTCAAGGCCTGCAAGACCGGCCCGGCCATTCCCTACGATCCAACCAATCTGCCACCGGGATGCACCCTTACGCCGGATAACGAGGGTATTATCCCCGCTGATCTGGATCGCGACGGTGATGTCGATCAGGACGATTTCGCGATGTTTCAGCGATGCTACAGTGGCCCCCAGGCTAATCCCGACCCACGCTGCGCCCGCTAAGCCGCACATCCGTAAAAGCGTATTAGTTCGATGGCCGGGTAGCCCCGGTCTACCGAGATTGTATGGGCCAACGCGGCCGGGGGTGTTTTGAACCCCCTGCCTATGCTCGCATCCACACGGGGACGACTTTGAAAGACTGTCCCACCTCCCCTCCGGAAATGCCACCGTGGCGAGTTCCCTTCTTGATGAACGGGCGGGGTTATACTACATTGATCGTCTTTGTTTAGTGTCATTTTCCACTTGGCCAGGACGAAGGAGACATAAGGTGAACAAACCGCAAGCCAAACCCAGTACGCCGAATTTCAGCTCCGGCCCGACCTGCAAGCGCCCCGGATGGAGTATCGAGGCGCTTTCCGAATCCTTGGTCGGCCGCTCGCACCGCAGCAAGGAAGGCAAAGTTATCCTCAAACAGGCTATCGATCTTACTCGTGAGGTGGCCCGGATTCCGGATACCCACTTGATCGGTATCGTACCGGCCAGCGATACGGGAGCCTTTGAATGCGCCATGTGGAGCATGCTGGGTGCCAAACCGATCACCGCCTTGAGCTGGGAAAGATTCGGCGCCGGCTGGGTCACGGATATCACCAAGCAACTCAAACTCGACGCGTCGGTCACCAAGGCTGACTATGGCCAGATACCCGACATGAACAAAGTCGATTGGAACAGCGATGTAGTCTTCACCTGGAACGGAACGACCAGCGGGGTTAAATGCCCGGATGACCTGGCTATTCCCGCCGATCGCGAAGGCCTGACCTTGTGTGATGCCACCAGCGCGGTATTCGCCATGCCCGTCCCATGGGACCGGTTGGACGTGGTCACTTGGTCTTGGCAAAAGTGCCTGGGCGGGGAAGCGGCCCATGGCATGCTGGTCCTCTCGCCAAGGGCCGTACAGCGCCTCGAAAGCTACAAACCTGCATGGCCGCTACCCAAGATTTTCCGGCTGACCAAGGGTGATAAGCTGATCAGCGGCATCTTCCAGGGCGATACGATCAATACGCCTTCCATGATTTGCGTACAGGACTACATCGACGCTCTCAAATGGGCCAAGAGCCTGAACTTCGAGGGCAAGCAAGGGTTGGATGCCCTGATCGCCCGCAGTCGGGCCAACCTTAAGGCCGTAGCCGATTTTGTGAAGGCCAACAACTGGATCGATTTCCTGGCGGTTAACCCGGAGATTTGCAGCAATACGTCGATTTGCCTGAAAGTCGTGGCCGACTGGTTCGTCAAGCTCGGCGCGGAGGAACAGGCGGCGTTCTGCAAGAAGGTGGCCGGCACCCTGACTACCGAGAAGGTAGCCTACGATTGCAACGCCTATCGCGATGCCCCACCGGGCTTCCGCTTCTGGGGCGGCCCGACGATCGACCCGAAGGACACGGCCATCGCCATGGAATGGCTCAACTGGGCCTACGAAACAAACAAGCCGTAGTCATTGCCCGGCGACATGACACGGAATCATCCGATGTGACAATATGACTCGCAACCAGGCCAGGCGCGAGCCACCGGTGGGTGTACGAATCCACCTGCTGGGTACATCTGCCCACTGTTGCTCGTAAGGTGAATAGCCTCGACTTCAGGGACGCTTGTCCCTTAGGTAAACAGATTTGCATTTGAATGACCCGTAAACGTGAAAAAGTGGGTCGACCGGCCATGAGGGTATCATGCGCATAACGGTAATCATTTTACAGCTCGCACTTGGACTGTTCGCCCCCACGGTTCTGGCTAATGAGGTGGCTACTCAGCCCACCGAAGACGACCCAGGAAAGGCTATCGACTCCGACACGCTTTCGGACCCCTCCGCGTTCCTCGCCGGTGAATACCTTACCGGCGACTGGTGGGGAGCGCGAACCGCCCTGGAGGAAAGCGGTATCGATCTTCACCTTTCGCTTACGGCCATCTATCAACACAATGTGCGCGGCGGCCTCCAGACTCGCAACGGCCACCGCATCACCGGTAGCGTTGACCTCGAATTGACCCTCGACCTTGAAGCTATGGGCCTACTCGACGGCGGCGTAGTATACGCTTACGCCGAAAGCGGCTGGGGTAATGAAATCGGCGCGGACCGGGTCGGTAGTTATTTCCCGGTCAACGCCGACGCCATCGGCGATCGGGCCATTCGCCTCATCGAATTATGGTATGAACAAACCTTTTTCAACAAAAAGGCGCGTATGCGGGTGGGTAAGCTCGATCTGACCGTCGATTTCGACGCCAACGCATACGCCTACGACGAGACCAGCCAGTTCATGAACGCCGCCCTGGTCAACGCGGGCAATATCCCCTTCCCGGATTACGGCCTGGGCGCCCAGTTTATCGTCAACCCTACGGATTGGCTCTACCTCGGCCTGGCCGCCGCCGATGCCCATGCCAACGGCGATCAGACCGGTCTTAACACCACTTTCCACGGCCCGGCGGATTTCTTCGGGGTATTCGAATTCGGCTTTCTGCCGGTTTGGCAAACGCCCTGGGGCCGTCTGCCCGGCGGGTATCGGTTCGGCATCTGGTATGACCCGCAAAGCAAGGAACAGTTCTTCGACGACCGCGGCGGCCGGCGAAAAAGAGCGCCCACCCGCCGGGATGATATTGGGTTTTATACCAGTCTGGACCAGATGGTCTATAAGGAGGTGCCGTCCGACGACCTCGATCAGCAGGGCCTGGGCCTGTTCTTTCGCTACAGTTACGCACATGAGGACGTAAACGAGATCGAGCATTTCTGGAGCCTGGGCGCCCAATATCGCGGGCTGATTCCCACCCGAGACGACGATATTCTCGGCTTCGGGTTCGCCCAGGGGATCATCAGCGACCAGAGACACACTTACCTCGGAGGTGACCGCGAGTCCGTCTACGAAGTGTATTACCGCATCGAGGTTTTTCCTTGGTTGCAGATTTCACCGGACGTGCAATATATCGTGAACCCCGGCGCCGCGGGCGGACGCAACGCCTTGGTGGCCGGCTGCCGCATCCAAATGGGTTTTTGAGCCATACGCATTCAGGCGGTGCTTACGGGAGTCCGGTAAAATACTATGGATATCCAATAACCCAACTATATCACAATAAACCGTTTCCCGTAGAGAATTGACCGCCGAGTCTCTAGAATAATGATAAGGGATAAGCTGATCGTTGGCTGCGATGACCAAGACGGGAGTGGACCATGAAAACACACCTCAGTGCGCTATACCTGCTTATGGGATGTTGGACCTTGGCTCTTATCGGCTGTCAAACCGCACAACCGACGGCCCTGACCGGAAGGGTGGGCGAAGATTCCATGTCCCGGATCACGACTCTCTACGAAAGAATCATGTACCACCCGCCGCAGCGCTTTCGCAAACCGGTATTGGAGCGTCAGGATCGCAAGTTGAGTTTGCTTCAGGAGGAATGCGATCGACTGCTGGCAGACATGCACGCTTGGGAACTCAAGGCCACCCGGCCGGATGCCTTCGCGCAATTTGAAACATCGATCCAGCAGCTTCGGACCGTATCCGGAGCGGCGGATGAAACATGCTTACGCGCCGCCTACGAGCAGGCCCTTGCCGACTGGCGTCGATTGCAAGAATAGGATTGATCGCCCGAATAATTCACCACAGAGGCCCCAGGATAACATTGGATATGGATATAGCAACTGTAAAATCGATCCGAGACGTGACACATCTGGAAGATCTACTCAGCGAGCCGACCACCGGAGCCATCGAAACCATGGGCCGGCTCAAAGGCGATATTCTGATCCTCGGTGTGGCCGGAAAAATCGGACCGTCCTTGGCCCGCATGGCCAAACGGGCTTCGGATGCGGCCGGCACGAAGCGCCGAATTATCGGCGTCGCCCGCAAATTGGTCACGGACATGAAGGCCAACCTGGAAGAGCACGGAATCGAAACGATTATCTGCGATCTGCTTGATCAGGCTCAACTCGACCAACTGCCCGACGCCCCAAATGTGATCTACATGCCGGCCATGAAGTTCGGAGCCACCGGCCAGGAAGCATTGACCTGGGCCTTGAATACCTACCTGCCCGGCATGGCCGCTAAACGTTTCCGACAAAGCCGGATCGTCGCCTATTCGACGGGCAACATCTACGGACTCTCGCCGGTCACTAAAGGCGGCTCGGTGGAAACGGACGTACCCTGTCCCGTCGGAGAATACGCCATGAGCTGCCTGGGACGGGAACGCATCTTCCAACATTTCAGTCAAACACTGAACATCCCGATCTCGCTGTTTCGCCTGAACTACGCGACGGAGATGCGTTACGGCGTGCTGATCGATCTGGCCCAGCAGGTATGGGCCGACCAACCAATCAACGTAAACATGGGGTATTTCAACATCCTTTGGCAGGGCGACTCCAACGCAATGACTTTGCAATCGTTCGAACACGCGGCCAGCCCGCCCTTCCTGATCAACGCCACCGGACCGGACATTCTGACGGTGCGTGAGGTCTGTACCAGGCTGGGCCAGTTGATGAAAAAGGACGTGCGTTTCACCGGCTGCGAAGCACCGGACGCCCTATTGAATAACAGCACCAAGGCGTACGAACTGTTCGGCCACCCTCGGGTAACCGCCGACCAACTCATCAGATGGAGCGCCGACTGGACGATGCGTGGCGGTCCGCTGCTCGGCAAGCCAACTCATTTCGAGAATCGTGAAGGTAAATTCTAAAATTCCGTGACGCGAGCGGATGCGCCGGCCGCCCCATACATCACGTATCCAGGAACAGATCGACGAATTCGATTCCCCGCCAAGGCTTAAGCAGAAATTTCTCAATACCCATCGATTCGAAAACCGCCCGTTTGTCCAGATCGCCGTTTCCGACCAATATGACCGAGGGACGCCGGCTCTGGAGCTCCCGCACCAGTTCAGGCAAATCGTCACCCCGTACATTGGCATCCAGGACGACGAATTGGATATCCTCGTCGCCATCGAACAGTCGTAAGGCCTGGTCATGAGTAGCCGCGGTGTAACAACCGGCCCCGGCGGCTTCCAGCATGGAGACCGCCATTCGGCGGGCAACCGCATCGCCGTCTACCACCAGAACACGCCCCGGGCAAGACCAATACGTAGGACTGGTCGCCTCCGCGCCCAGCAGTAATTCGATCAGTCTCTGGTGCAGGTATTGCGGGTCCGAGGATCGCTGAATTACGACCAGACGACTCCCCTCGCCATTCGCGGGCTGAGTGCGTACATTCCAGGTAAGAAGCTTGCCCGAGCGCGGCGTGGCCGAGACCCACCGATCCACGGCTTGAGCCAAATCGGGTATTGCGTCAGGTTCAAATAGATCACGCATATGGCCGACACTGTCGCCCAGCGAACTCTCGTTGAACAGCTCCCGCGCCCGCGTATTGGCATAGCGGATATCCCCGCCGGTCCCCACTTCGATTATCGCCAGGGCGGCAAAGGAAGGTCGGGATACCGGGGTATCCAATGCGGAACGGACATGATTGCGAAAATCCTCCAATTCGAATGGTTTTTCGACAATCGCGAATACTCCATTACGTTCGGCCGCGGTCTGCAGATCCTGGGATACAAAACCGGTTATCAGGATCGTTTGCATCTGGGGATGGACCGCCCGCAAAGCGGACGTCACATGCAAGCCGTGCATCTGATCGCGAAGCATCCAATCGATTATTAACACATGCGGCTGATACCTGACGCCCTTGGCAATAGCGTCCCGCCCGGTGCCCGCGGTCAGGAGTTCCGGCCGCTCGGACGCGGTCGCATCCCAGGAAAGAGCGCGGACCATCTGCTCAAGATAATCCCCGTCATCGTCAACGATTAATACGCGACGCATATACTTGTCTCCTGGATCCTTTTGAGTGCGAAGGTGTATGAAAGGTAATCGAAGCTGTTATCCGCACTCAAAGTGTCCATGCATTCACCGAAACCGCCCCCCTCAACTGGAAACTGGCGCGAACACTGATTCTCCACCAGAGCCCATCCAACTCCAAGGGACCGCTCCGGGAGTTCAACCCGCAAGCTCGGAAATAACTCAAGACAATATGTACCAGAGTGGTTGATAGCAAAAAGGCCGGCGCAGCGCCTACCACCACGCAGAAATATTCTGTATGAATATACTCGATTCTTAGCCGTCTTGTCCATCAGTCAGGGCGGGGCGGCGGAGGTGCCAGTCGGTCATCCGCTGAAAATCATGGGCAATTCGCAGGAGTTCCGCCTCGGCGAAATGGGGCCCCATCAGTTGTAAGCCGATCGGCAAGCCGCTTGAAGTAAAACCGCAGGGCATGCTGATCGCCGGAATTCCGGCCAGGTTTGCCGAAACCGTATAAATATCAAGTAGATACATCGCCAGCGGATCGTCAATCTTTTCGCCGATCCTGATGGCCGGCGTCGGCGAAGTCGGGCAGACAATCGCATCCACCTCCTGAAACGCCCGGGCAAAATCGCAGGCGATCAGCGTGCGGACTTTGAGTGCCTTCAGATAATAGGCGTCGTAATACCCGCTGGAAAGAGCGTACGTTCCCAGCATGATACGGCGTCGGACCTCCGCACCGAAGCCTTCCTGACGGCTGGCGCAATACACGTCAATATAGTCGGATGGCCGCGCTGTACGATGGCCGTAATGAACTCCATCATAACGAGCCAGATTGCTGGAGGCTTCCGAGGTCGCGATAAGGTAATAGCAGGCGATGGCATATTTCATATGTGGCAAGGTAATGGGGACGATTTCGGCCCCCGCGTCGCGGTAGGCGGCAATGGCCGACTCTACGGCCAGGCGAATCTCGGGATCAAGCCCCTCCCCGAAATACTCGGCGGCCAAACCGATACGCGTGCCGGACAGCGGGCGTTCCAGGGCGG